>CAMFEN010000009.1 GCA_945949375.1 uncultured Bacteroidales bacterium
GATGGCGGACACTACGCATAGTGCGGCAGAGAAGATAGCCGCTGTTACTGACCTCTACACTCAACTTGGCGTGCGAGAGGTATGCGAACAGGTAATGGCGGAGCATACGCATGAAGCACTTCGCCTGCTGGAGACATTACCACAGAACGAGGCTACCGACCAACTGCATGCACTCGCGGAGAAACTGATGAAGAGAAGAGATTGAGTAGAGAGAATTCCGATAACTCAGATTACTCAGAATACTCAAACGCTTAGAGTATGCGCCCTCATAATTTATAATTTATAATTCATAATTCCCATGCCTTACCGTCGATTACCCAACACAGACCAAGCGCGACTGACCGCCTTGCAGATGGCCGTTCAGCGTGCGAGCGAAGCAGACTTCACCGAGCAGGTCTTGCAGTATAAGACCCTTAGTGAGGCGCAACGTTTCTTGATGCAGTTTGAGAACATCGTGATGCAGTACCACGAGAACTTCCGCACAAAAGTGTCTGCCAACAAGCAGTATCGCAAAGTAGTGCAGAACGCGCGAATGTATATCTCCCACTTCATACAGGTGCTTAACCTCGCCGTCATACGCGGGGAGATAAAAGCAGAGCAGAAAGAACTCTACGGGCTTGACCCGAACAATCATATCGTGCCCGACCTGAGCAGCGAAGAAGACTTGCTCGTATGGGGAGAGAACATCATACAAGGTGAGCAGAAACGTACCTCTATGGGCGGCTTCGCGATCTACAACCCCGCTATCGCCAAGGTGAAGGTGCACTACGATATCTTCAAAGACCATCAGATGAGCCACACCCTGCACAAGAAAGCCACCTCGCGCGTGATGGGCGATGTGGAGACCATGCGCAAGCAGGCGGATGCCATCATACTGAATATATGGAACGAGGTGGAGAGTTACTACAAAGACCTGCTGCCCTACGACAAACTCTGCCACTGCAAGAACTACGGCGTTATCTACTACTACCGTCCGACAGAAAAAAAACTCTCTGCCGAGACCGACAGAGAGATACTTCGTTTGCGCGAGAGCCAACCGACTATTGATTTCGGTCAACCACCAACGACGGACTGACCACACGGTTCATCGCTTGGTCATGCCATAAGGTAGGCAGCGGTTGGTGCTTCAACTGGAAATCAAAGCAGACACCCACCTTAAACGACTCTTTGTGCCGGCGCAGGAACTTATCGTAGTAACCGCCACCGCGACCGATACGATGACACTTGGTGTCAAACACCACGCCGGGCACCAAAATCAAGTCAATCTTGCCTATATATGCCTCGCCTTGCGGCTCCGGCACCCGCATACGCCCGCGCTGAAGCATCTCCTCGCCCTCGTAGCGACGCACCTCCATGTAATGACGATGGGTAACCGGCAGCAGGATGGTCTTTGAATCACGATACTTCTCCAGCAACGCCCGTAAGTCCACCTCGTTGTGAATGGGATAATAGACTAAAATGGTTTGGGCATCTTGGAAATGGCGCATCTGCTCAATATGAGAAATGATAGTAGCCGAGTCGGCAGCAATAGCACTTTCCGGATAGACACGACGACGCTGCTCTATGATAGCTCGAATAGCACTCTGCTGCGCACGCTTCTTATTCCACGGGAGAAGATTCTTGAGGTCAATAAACTGAGATTCGAATAACATTGTTACAAGTTTGCAAAGTAAAAATGACAAATCAGTAGAAAACGGCGGCAAAGTTACTAAATTATTTGCAAATACACAAATTATGGCACTGATTTTGTCTCTATTTGGTTAAAAAAGATGAAGATTGAAGGATAAAAGACTTATTTCCTTTGTCAGTGAGTTTTCAAAGTCAGAACTATTCATCCTATGTCCTTAATCCTACTAAAAAAGAAATGAAACGATTTTTCCCCATATTCACTCTTGCGCTACCCTTCTTGGTGCTCATTATGGTAGGCTGTAAAGAGACTACCACCACCGCTACAAAGTCTTCCGTTGCACAACTGTCGGCTTTTGCTTTTGCTGCCAACGACTCGTTCCCTGGCTTAGCAAAGGCAGTTTTTAAGGTAGAAGAGCGCTTGGATACGGGCTTAGTGTATAATCCCGACTCTATCATGTACGGCACGCCGCTGGACTCCGTAGTACCTAAGTTCACTTTTGCCGCTACCCCGGGTGCCGCCGTACTCACGGTAGGCGATACCACGATAGTACTCACGGGCTCCGACACCGTGGATTTCACGCAAAGACCTATCTATCTGACCGTTACCTCGCAGGACGCAGCCAACACCAAGGTCTATGAGATGGTGGCGACGGTGCATCAGGTAGATCCAGACCTGTTCGTATGGACGCAACTCACCCCCGCCGTCTATCCGGCGGACAACAGCGAGCAGCAAGTGTTGGCGCTGGGCGATAAGATGGTGCTGATAAAAAACAACGGTTTCCGCACCTCAGTCTTCACTTCCGCTGACGGAGCCGCATGGTCGAGCGAGCAAGTGCCGACGGGACTACCTACCTCCACACGCGTACGCAGTATCATCTCCGACAACAGCACGCTCTACTATGCCGACGACTCGTTGCTCTATACCTCTACGGATGCCCTCACGTGGCAGCAGACGAGTTATGCCGGCAGCGGCTTCTCGCTCAAAACCATGCTCATGGCATGGAACGAGACAGTGTGGGCATTGGCGGAAGACAACAAGGGACTCGTACTGGCGAACATGCAAGGCGGCAGGCTGCAACCGACCACCCTGCGTCCGCTCTCTCCCTTCCCCGTGAGCGATTTCGCAGCAGTGGCGTTCGAGAGTGCCAGCAACCGCGCAAGGGCGATGATTCTCGGCGGCTTCGCTGAGGACGGCACCGCGCTGAACACCCGATGGAACCTCGAGTATGCCACCACCATCGCAGAGAACGGCGGCTACCGTATGCAGGACTTCTCTATCGACCGCCCGCACTTCACCCGCCTCACCGGCGCGAGCGTGGTGTGGTACAACCACCAACTATATATGTTCGGCGGAGTGGATGCCGAGATGCAGTATCAAGGCAGAGATATCCTGAGAAGCACCGATGAGGGCGTTAACTGGACGCAAGCCGACACTGCGAAATGCCAACTGCCGGAGACCTACACGGCGCGGCAAGGGCAGTCGGTAGTGGTGCGCAATAACGAGATATATGTTATTGGCGGCGAGTCGCAGACAGAGACGTTCAGCGACGTCTATCGCGGCAGACTCAACTCCATTGACTGGGAATAAAAAAGATTAAGGACCGCTCGCTGAAAGACAAAGGATAAAGGACTTATTAGCCCTGACTCGGAGCAAAAGACTCTCAAACATGGAGTCCCCAACATGAAATGCCCAACATGAAATGATAAACATAAAATAACAAACAAATTTTCTTACAATTATGACTATTTCCAATTACAACTTCGCCGGCAAGAAGGCGATTGTACGCGTGGACTTCAATGTACCACTCGATGAGAACGGACACATCACCGACGACACCCGTATCCGCGGTGCGTTGCCTACCCTGAAGCATATCCTTGCTCAAGGCGGTGCGCTGATTATCATGTCCCACATGGGCAAGCCCAAAGGCAAAGTGAATCCGAAGATGAGTCTGAGCCAAATCGCAGATGCTGTTGCTGCTGCACTCGGCGCACCCGTACAGTTTGCTCCCGACTGCGCGAAAGCACAGAAGCAGGCGGCTGCCCTCAAGCCCGGAGAGGTGCTCCTGCTCGAGAACCTGCGTTTCTATCCTGAGGAGGAAGGCAAGCCTGTAGGTATCGACAAGGAAGACCCCGCTTACGACGAGGCAAAGAAAGCCATGAAGGCAAGCCAGAAAGAGTTTGCCAAAACCTTGGCTTCCTACGCTGACTGCTACGTGAACGATGCCTTCGGTACCGCTCACCGCAAACACGCTTCCACCGCCGTGATTGCAGACTATTTCGATGCAGACAACAAGATGCTCGGCTTCCTGATGGAGAAAGAGGTAGAGGCTGTGGATAACATCCTCTCCAATATCAAGCACCCCTTCACCGCTATCATGGGCGGCTCGAAAGTATCAACCAAAATCGGTATCATCGAGAACCTCATGGACAAGGTGGACAACCTCATCCTCTGCGGCGGTATGACCTACACTTTCGCCAAAGCACAAGGCGGGCACATTGGTAACTCCATCTGCGAGGACGATAAGTTGGAACTCGCACTCGACATCATTGCACAAGCCAAAGCCAAAGGTGTGAACCTCGTGCTGGGCACCGACTGCGTGGCAGGCGACGCCTTCTCCAACGATGCACACCAGCAGGTTTGCCCTGCCAACAATGTACCCGAAGGCTGGGAAGGTATGGACGCAGGTCCTGACAGCCGTGAGGCGTTTGCAGCGGCTATCCGCGGCGCAAAAACCATCCTCTGGAACGGTCCCGCAGGCGTGTTCGAGTTCGATAACTTCACCGCAGGCTCCCGCGCTATCGCTGAGGCCATCGCAGAGGCTACCGACAATGGTGCTTACTCGCTCATCGGTGGCGGCGACAGCGTGGCTTGTATCAACAAGTTCGGCTTGGCTGACCGCGTAAGTTATATCTCCACCGGCGGTGGCGCACTCCTCGAAGCCATCGAAGGCAAAGTCCTCCCGGGCGTTGCCGCTATCAAAGGATAAGAACGGAAATAAGTTTCAGGTCTCAAGCCGGATGAGTAGAGAGACCTGAAACTTGTTTATCCCGACAAGTCGGGAAAACCTGAAACTTAATACAAATTACACAAATGGAAATTGTAGGAAAAATCATACAGGTATTGCCGTTGCAAGAAGGCGTCAGCAAAACGGGTAATCCATGGAAAGTACAGTCGTATGTATTGGAGACACAGGAGCAGTATCCTCGCAAGGTATGCTTTGAAATCTTCGGCGAGGAGCGTATCAAAAACAACCCGTGCAACATCGACGATTTGGTAACCGTTTCGTTCGACATCGAGTCACGCGAGTTCAACGGTCGTTGGTACACCAGCATCCGCGCTTGGCGTGTGCAACAGGGCGACCAGACGGCGGCTCAACCCGCCGCTGCAGCACCCCAACCGGTAGCACCCGCTGCCGCTCCGCAGGCTGCAACTGCTCAACCCGCTCCCGCCGCTAACACGCAAGTGTTTGACGCGTCGGCAGACGACGAGTCCGGCGACCTGCCCTTCTAAGGATAAATGACCGCCTTCACCTGTCCGACCGCGCCTTGCGCTGACAGACAGAAGACCGCACTTCGTGCTGTTCTACTGATATAGTATCATATGTTAATCAGTCGTTCAGCGAAGCGGTCGGACAGTGAAACGGTCTGTCAACACAGTGGTCGGACAATGAAATGGTCTAATAGAAAAATACTACGCATCGCATGCCTCACGCTTTTATTGGCGGGGGGCATTGCGCTGTGTGTAGTGCGTTGGCAGGCTTGGTTCGGCAATCCGCCGGAGCCTGCCCTCACAGGCGGTACCATCGCCTATCAATTTCGCACCTTTGCAGATTCTGCCACCTATGCGCAGCGCCCGCAAACGCCGCACTACCAAATCCTCCTCTTGGGCGATGTCCACAACTCGCTCACCCGCGCCGACTACCAAAAGATAGCCCATGAGGCAGGCGACATCGCTGCCTACGCGCAGTTGGGAGATTTTGTGGAGCGATGCTACCCATTCTATTTTCAGCAACTCTACCGCGAATTGCAAGGCACGTCGTTCGACAGCCTGCCGCTTATCAACTGCCCGGGCAACCATGAGTACTGCAAAGGGCTGCGCCGCTCGCTGCCCGACCTATGGTATCAGAACTTCCCGCAGCCCCTCAACGGACCGCAGGACTTCCTCGGCTCCACCTATTATATTGACTTCCCCAACCTACGATTTATTGTGCTGGATACCAATGGTATGCAGTGGCTGCACGAGTATATGCGCACGCTGACGTGGCTCAACAGCGTGATGGCGAGCGCAAGCGACCGTTTTGTGGTGGTGATGATGCACCATCCCGTCTATTCCTGCGGCGCAGGACGCTTCAATACCACTATCTACACCACTTTTGCCCACGCTCTAAGAATGGCAGACCTCGTCTTTGCAGGACACGACCACAACTACGCGCGCCGATTGCCGTTTGTCAACACCAACGCTGCAACGAAGTTCTACCTCAACAAGGTCAATCCGCACGATACCCGCATTGCCTCCGGCTGCCGCTTCTATGAACTCCTGACCCTCTCCGGCGACACACTTACCCTGCAATCGCGTATGTTGCACGACACACTCCCAAGCACGCTGTACGATGATGTGCAACTCATCCGCCTGTCTGATGGCACGCGACGGATAACAGACCTCTACCGCGACTCTGCGGAAATCATCCTCCTCCCTGAACGCTACGCCCACCGCAACGACCTCAAGGTTCGCCGCTTCCGCAATAGACGAGAAACGAGACAAGACAGATCACAAGAATAGCCAAATACTAAGGAAAAAGGCTGTCTAACAAGTGCTGCGGAGCATAGCCACTATGTATGCAAGCATCTCGCCTGCATATACAAGTTGTGTAGTAGCCCCCGCCTGCTAACTAACTGGGGGAGCTCCGTAAGCAACGCGAATTGGCGTGCTCTCTGCAAGCATTCGGGAACAAAGAGAATGGGAGCGTTGATGCTTGCCCATCGTTAGCCACTTTCATACACAAAGAGACTGCCTAACTTGACTTGTTAGACAGTCTCTTTTGCATTCTACGATTCGATTATCTTACGTATTCGCCCATCACCGTATAGGTCTTACCATTGCGCTCAATGTACAGCACTCCATCGCGTAGATACTTATGAACTTCTTTTCCCTCTTCTGACACATTCTCTAATCCCATTGACTGATTAACGTCAAAGTAATTGGTATAGAGGTACACATCAGGGAATGCCGGATTAGTGAGCAAGCATATCACGTCGTCAAAACGCTTCAGGAAGGTAGTTACACCGTTCTCCAAGGTGTATTCATCGCCTTCTTCCAGCACTTCGCCTTCCCATTCGTAGGTATCGTAGTTGAAGGTCGGCTCCCCTAAATACCATGTGAAGACCGTTACACTATCCCCCACCATGGCTTGACTGCTCAGGTCAATAATCTTTTCATCTTGCAGTGCTACATTCAGCATCGCTTGCCCACTATAGTTATACACACTATATTGCGGCAGAATAGGGGGTAATGTGCTGAAATCAAAGTAGTTATTGGTAACGCTGAGCACTCGCAGTTCGTCCAACGAAGCCACATCCAACGTATGCAAGTTGTTGTAACTGAGTCCCAACTGCTGCAAATGGGGTGTAGTAGTCGTATCTACCTGGATAGTTGTCAGTTCGTTCATACTCAAATCCAAGAACCACAGATTAGGATTCTTTAGTGTTACGGACTGGATACTATTGTTGGCTACGCCTACCACATTCAGCGATTTATTTTGGCTCAAGTCAAGGCTCGTCAGTTGGTTGTCTGAGAGCGCCAATGAATAGAGATTCGGGAAATCGCTTATCGGGAAAGTGCTCAACGCATTGCCCGATAGGTTTACCTCACGCAACAATTCTTTGTTTTCAGGCATAGTAATCTGCTTGAGACCGGCATTACGAACGCTCAGCATATTGGCTAACAATTTCGATCCATCAAACGAAGACAAGGTAGCCCCATTCATACTAAACACCGTAACGGTATCAGTCGGCTCGTAGGTATAGACATTCACCGTAGCCCCTTTGTAGGTTGTGGCTTCAAACAACTTGTACACTGTCTCCAATAGGTATTGTTGCACATTCCCATTGCCTTCCCAGTCGATATACATTGACATTCCATTTTGTGCCCCTGCCAGCGAGAGCGAAACAGCATCACCATCGTTTGCTGTTACGAAGGTAACAATGACATTCGTCGGCATTCCTGCCACCTTCATCTTCGTGGTCTTCAGTACCTTATCGCCGGCAAACGCAGGATAAACAGGGTGCGTAATCTCGAAATAAACCGAGTCCAAATCCTCGTTCAAGAAACGAGTGAAACCATTGTTGAGCGTGTAGTCCGTACCTTCTACAAGGGCAGTACTATCGTTTTTCCGCCATGTCAATACGGTGTTCTCCCCATTCAGAGTAACCATCTGCGCACCTAAATCCGCGCACGGA
This sequence comes from uncultured Bacteroidales bacterium, assembly GCA_945949375.1. Taxonomy (GTDB): domain Bacteria; phylum Bacteroidota; class Bacteroidia; order Bacteroidales; family Paludibacteraceae; genus Colicola. The sequence goes on from CAMFEN010000009.1 coordinate 8,086, forward strand.
CCCATCGTGGCAATCTGGATGTCTTTCTGGGGTGCATACACATAGCCCGCTTCGGTCAGTTTGGCATTGTGGCGCGGTAGGTTGGCAAGGGTGAATTGGTTGGCGGCAATATCCATATAGCGGATGTTATCCTCCTCCGGCAAAATAATCTCCGACAATAAGTTATTCGATGCACGCACGGTGTCAAGTGCCGTACAGTGTTGGAAATCCAGACGCTCCATGCTGTTGTACGACACGTCCAGCGTCAGCAGGTTATCGGCATCCGAGAAGTCTATATCGCCCAATTTATTGTGTGCAGCATTGAAATGCAGCATCGCCAACAGCGGACTCAACTTGAAGTTATCTGCCAAATATCCGGTGTTATCAATTTGGTTATAACTGATATCCAGCGTATGGAGCAGGTTCTTGTTGAAATAGTCGCTCTCGCCTTCAAGGTTGAGTGTTGTCAAGTTGTTGTGGCTTAGGTTTAGCACCTCCAACTGACGGTTATACCTCAGGTCAAGCGTAGTGGAATAGAGCGAGGTACCCGTCAGTGTGAGTTCGCTCAGCGTGTTCAGTTGGGTCAGGTCAATCGTAGTAATATAGGTGTCCTTGATAGACAAGGCAGAAACGTTTGTTCCATCAGGCACATATATATACACGCGGCCATACCCTTTCGCTCCCGTTACATTGGGGACCGCAGGTGTCTGAGCCGAGGTCGCTGTGAACGAAGTTAGCGTCTGCGTACCAAGGTCCACCCAGAAAGTAATCGGGTTTTCCTCACTTGCACCATGCAAGCCCACAGAGAACGAGATAGAACTCTCAAACGTATCGAAGCTCATCACCTGAGACTTGCCGTAGTCGTAGTCCTCTGCCGTCTTCACCATAAACGGCTCTGTGAAGAGGTCGGCATTGGGGAATGCATCGTTCCGATACTCTATCACCACGCTGTCTTGGTAGGCTTTCTTCAACACAAGAATGCCGGTCGTGTCGTTGAAGGAGTAATAAGAGGTATCCAGCAATACAAACGAGTCGGTCGTGTTCATCGGGATAGCATACACAATCGCTTCCGTCAGGAAGCCGCGGCGGAGCACTCGACTACTAAGGTCTATCGTATCACCTTCTTTATATACCGGCTCCATCGGCAGAGCACGCTGCGAGTACTGATAGTCTTGCCATACACCCGAGTCTCTCGGCAACGTGGCAAAGTCCATGCAGTTGTTCTGGATATGCACGTAGTTTAGATAGTTCTGATTTGACAAATCAACATGCGTCAGGTAGTTATCGCTCGCATCCAGCGACACCAAACCTGCCGAGTCGTTAGGCATAGGATGATATAACTTCAAATCTGTCAGCGCATTACCCGCGCAGTTCAAGCGATACAGCCAATGGCTGTTCGACACATCCAGCGTCTTAAACTTATACGCCCCCTTGTTCACAAAACCCGACACATGTGTGCAATACAGCTCCAGCAACTCCTTGTTTTGGCTCAAGTCCAGCTCTGTAACCTTCGTCTCGCTCACGTTCAAGATACGCAAGTGCGGGTTCTTCGTTACATCCACGCTCGCTACATCGGTCATTTCAAGCGTCAGTTGCCGCAAATCCGGGCAATTCGTCGGGTCTATCTTCGTCAGCGTGCGCGTGTAGTAAGCGTCAAACGACTTCATCTTCGGATACTTCGTCAAATCGAAGTTGGGGTCAAGATAGCCCACCATCGGTATCTCCAAGAGGATCAACGAGTCCTTCTCGCCTATCACCAGCGGCGTCGACTCCGTAAATGGGTTGTCCGATACATAGAGCGCGCGAATCTTTGGGTTCTTGCTTAGGTCAATATCCGCCAACTCGTTGTGATTTAGATTCAAGATATCAAGGTTAGGCAGTTTGGTCAAGTCCGCCGACGTCAGGTAGCAACCTTCTGCGTTGATGTATGTTATTGCTTCTGCTGACTCTGGCTTCTCCCCATAAATCTTGATGGTCGCGTTCTTGTCCACCGTACAGTAGATGAGCGTACCCATCGTGCTGTCCTCAGGAGTAGCCTTCAATTCATACTCCACCTTTCCAAAACCGCAGTCCACATAAAGGTACATATCCTCCACAGCGCCTATCACCAGCGAAATCTGGTTGTTCGCACCTGCCAACTCGTAGATGCTGGTCGTCATAGTGATAATCGGCTCCTCGTCTGCCGTAGCGCGAGCAAAGAGCAAATTCGTCGCTCCAAGGCACAACGCCAGCGTCATCACCCGAAGCATAGAAAAAAGTTTGTTTGTTTTCATATTCACATGTTTTCTGATTATTCTAATTATCTCTCCCCCTCAACATACAGGGGGAGTCGGAGAGTGGCTTATCTCACCACAATCTTCCCGCTAAACATCCCGTTTGCGCGCACCACGTAAGTACCTGCTGACCAGCCCGAGGCATCTATCTCCGCCTCATCGCCTTGAGATGTAAAGCGTGCCACCTCCTTGCCGGCAACATCATATACCACCACATCCATCTGCCGTGCACCGCCGAGGAATACATTGAAATGCCGCAAATCCTCGCTTGTTACTAACAATCGACTATTGTCCGATGCCACACTGCCTATCCCCATGCCATTCCTTCGCAACACTTCCTTCAAACCTGCCAGCGCGTCGAACTTACCATACCCCCAACGAGGGTCGTCGTTCACATCCGCATCACGAAGCGAGGTCTTGCTGATGATATCCTTCACGTCCGCCAGCGTCAGCGTCGGGTCTGCCTCTAACCAAAGTGCAATACCGCCTGCTACCACCGGGCACGCCATCGAGGTGCCCAAGCACTGCATCCAGTAATAGGTATCCGAGCCCGCTTTCGACGACGCCTGCAAGTTGGCAGGATAAGCACCTATGCCCGTGTAGTCCGCATAAGGCTTGCTCAGCGCCGAGATAATCGTTGCTCCGGGGGCGCATACCTCCGGCAGTTGCTTGCCATGGATGGTCGTACCATAGGAGGTGAAACTGCTCACTTTCCCGGGTGCCAACTCGCCTTGGTAGCCGTGCACCTTTCCGTCCAGCGACGCAAAATCGTCGCGCGAGTTGTACGAACCCACCACCAAGATACCGTCTCCGCATGCCATATCGCTTATCGTACCGTCGCTCGAACCCATCTGCCAGCCTGCCAGACCATCGTCCGTCAGCGTCGTAAACGAACCGTCGCAGTAGCAGTCAATACGTTGCCCCGGAGTACCGCTTACCTCAAAACCAAAAGTATAACTGCCGTCATTCGTAGCCGCATCCTCTACAAAATAATCCACTATCGCATAGTAACGACCCGAGTACTCATCCACCATGCCGCCTACGCCTACATATCCGTTAAACGCCTTCGTGAAGTTCGGGTGCGTCAAATCACCTTCTGAGGCATAATCTGGCGAAGCGTAGTATATAGAACCGTTCTCGTTATCTGGCGAGAATGATGCTCGAAAGGTAATCTTCCCGCGAGTCTTGTTATAAGCCACCGCATTGATGGTAAACGGCGTACTATCATTGCTATATACATACACCTGCCCGTAGCGCAAGTTCTTATACGTGTACGTTGACCCGTCTTCGTTATAAATAGGATACTCCGCATACATCGGCTGAATAAACGACTTCACCTCCGTCTGACTCTCTGTCAGCGTGTCGCTCACCACCAGCGGTAGGTCGCCCTCATTACCGGCTGCCACGCAGATAATCACCTTGTCTTGCTTCTCTGCCAGCGCCATATACTCGCTGATCATGCTCGTTCCGTCATGAGGACCCGTAGTGCCGCCCAACGACAGGTTAATCACAGCGGGCATCTGCATCTGCGAAGCGTAATCCAACACACTCTCCATGCCCAAGGCAATAAAGAAGTCCTGCAACGTGCCGCAACTGGCTACGATATCGCTCTCTGTTGCCATGCCGTAGTACGGGTTGGCACCTGTTGCCACCGATGCCTTACCATCTGACAACGATGCCACTTTCGAACTACCCGTGTACCCGCCTGCCATCGTACCTAAGGTGTGGGTGCCGTGGAAATTCGTCGGGTCATCTGTCGTAAACTGACTGATGGTAGAGCGGTTGAACCATGCACCGCTCACACCGCTTGAGCTGCTATTATCTTGTATATAATACGTCAAATACTCCACACGTGAAGTCCCGTCCGCACGCTTAAACATCAGGTGATTGGGGTCTAATCCCGCATCCACAATACCTGTTACCACACCCTTTCCCGTGTATGCCTGAGGCAAACCCTTGCCGGCGTGTATCGCATCCACACCCGTTACGGCGCGAGCAATATCATTCATCGGCTTCACCGCACGCGGCAACTGCATCTGCTTTATAACCTGAGACTGTGCGGCTATCGTCTCCACCTCATCCAACGGCAGCGACACCAGCGCTATCGTCCCGCGAAGACCCAGCACCTGCAAGCCTTCTGCTTCCAACTGCGCCTGAGTAGTACCCTCTTTCACACGCACCATAGCCCCCACCATCCGGCAGTCTCCGGGCTGCACCATCGCAACCCCACCGGGCGCGTGGGCGGCGCGCACGCGCATAGGCTGCGGCAAACTGCCTGAGTCCGCAGCAAGTTCACTCCGAATCGCACGCAAAGCCGCGCGACTCTGTAAATCCAACTGAGCCTGACCACTCACCGCCAAACTCATGCTCAAAGCCAATACACTGAGTAATAATCCTTTTCTCATATTCATTTTGTTATTATTTTTCATCCATATCTATCAAAATGTTAATCCACTTTCCCTCCGATTTTCATGCAGATTTAGTAAGAGTTTAGTAAGGGTTAAGTAAGGGTCTAATAAAGGGTTAACAGACTCCCAACCAACCTCCCCAAAAATATCAATCTGTTACCAAACAAAAACCATGCCATATCATTTTGCTACTTCCCCTCCCTTGTGTGTCCTCTCCACAATATCCCCTACCAATTATGCACCCTTAACGCCTGCCCGGGTGCGCAGGCATCCCCGCCTGCTACAAAGTCTCCCTTTAAGGGAGATTTAGAGGGTCTTGCCCGGGTGCGCAGGCGTCCCCGCCTGCTTCCAAAGCGTACACAACCCTTTCGCATGCAAAGATACAACAATTTTCTGACTCCACCAAATAATTCATTACCAAAAAACGCATAATTATACACTTTTAATCCAACGACCTTCACCACTCCCCCCGCAACTCCCACCATCGCTTGTCCGGGTACGCAGGCGTCCCCGCCTGCTTTTCAAGGAGGTGCAGTCTCCAGGCCGCACCATAGCCTGCCCGGGTACGCAAGCATGCCCCCCAAAAAAGAGACTGCCTAACCGATAAAGTCAGACAGCCTCCTTTCATTCAACACATTTTCAATAACTTATTTCACTACCGCATTACCCAGTATATCAAACATCTCCTCGCCGCGAATAATCATTACGCACCCATCGCGAACAACCTTCGTAGCTTTCATGCCCCCAACTATCTCCTGCATGCCGGTAGCGCCACCTTCCGACTCCTTCATGATGGTCATAGCGCCATCTACCACTGCCGTAACATGGCATACACCTTCTGCATCGGGAGCAAACACACTACCATTGTAGCCAATAACAAGACCGGACTCCGCACCAAGCGTGATATCAATCTGAGTACCTGTCAAGACATCAATACCGGCAAACATACTCAAATAATATACATCGGTAATAATGTCTTTCTTGATAGCAATACCCGTTTCTAAAGCAGCCCCAACCTCTTCATCACCTGCCACAACATCCGATACACCCAAGCTTACCGTTACTGTGTCCGGCGCAGCACCAAAATAAGCCTTTACTACATCTCCGTCGTTCAGTTTCTGATAGAAAGACATCGTGCTTGCGGCATATACCGTATCGTTGATATACACCACACCATTCACGCCATTGAACGAAAAGCCAAACATCGCTTCCGACTCTGCAAACTCTACCACAGTATAACCGTCTTTTTCGTTCTTGCCTAATGTTACAACCTCCGAACGCAAGCTATTATTACGTGCTGCACGAGTAACATTTCCACCGTTACTCAATGCCGCATTACCCTCAATATAGATAGCGCACTTTCTATCGCGCTCAAGCCCTTTAGTACGAATAGTAAACGCCTGACCGGCTGCCACTGCAATTGCCTTCGGAGAGTACACATTCACGCCATCGGGTACATAACTGCTATAATCCATACCGTTATCATCTACAAACGATACCAATGTCGCACCGCCTGCTAACTCCACGAAGATATTCGGAGTCTTGCCCAATACAATATCTATCGTATTCACGCCTTTGGTCAATACAATATTCGTCTCACCGTAGTTACTGCCTTTTTTAACAACCACATTAGCAGGGTCATCCACATCAATGGTAAATTGCACCGTCTCAAACTTCGCTGCACCTACAACAATCGTCTGTTCAGTCTCAGTAGTTACGGTAAAACTATAACCAT
>CAMFEN010000010.1 GCA_945949375.1 uncultured Bacteroidales bacterium
ACGAAAACGCACAAAACGAATAATCACATTGCTTGCTTTCACCACCACTGGGTAACCTGCGATGCAGATGCCATCGCCGGGTGCAGACTGCCCCGCAATGGTTAGTGAACCATTGCTGATATTAAGCGTTGAGGAGAGTTGTATCGTACCCGCAACATCAAAGACTATTGTGCGTGCTCCTCCTACGTTGATAGCATGGCGCAACGAACCGGGATCTTGCGGATCGTCCGACAAGGACGTAACGTGTAGCACTACACCGCCGCGTCCCCCCGTAGCATACTTACCACCGCCTTGGGCTTCCGGAAAAGCCAAGGCAGCAGTTTCAGATACCTGCGGAGTATTATCTTCGCACGAAAGCAAGCCGCAAGTCAACAGCAAACAATATACCAACCATTTAATATTCATAATCATTCCACAGCGTACCATTCGATGCATTGATATTCACATCGAAGATAGGCCAATATTGGTGCATATCTATGCTAGTTCCCTCTTTGTAGAGGAAATAGGTAGAAGGATCCAAATACTTGATAACGTTACCATCATTATCCTCTTTCACATAGAATGCTTTTGCTACCCATCCCTGCGTCTTATCAAACTCAGCCGGGCGTCCTTCACCTATGTTTAGTCCCACAAAACGATCAAACACATAGCCCTTTATACCCGTCTGTGCATAGGAGTTATCCTGACGATAGGTAAAATAAATGGAGTCTGATCGCCCTTCATACTTGCCGGTTCCTGCTTGCAAGTCTGCTAACTCCTTCATCGTATTCTCCAACGATGATGCTAATAGTCCCCAGCGCATCAAGTCATACTTGCGGATATTCTCGCCGCAGAACTCAAAAGCGCGCTCATCCACTATAGCCTCAAACGTCAGCGTCTTGGTATCTACCCCTGCGCGATGACGCACTTTATCAAACTGCTCTTGCGCATTCAATCCATAGAGGTTGTCGGGGGCATTACCTTCTTTCGAGCCAATCGCAGCTTCTGCAAACATCAACAGCACATCCGCATAGCGCAATACAGGCATATCTATACAGTCTTCATTGCTTTGGTACGAACGCACCATCCATTCCGGACGCAGTTTACCAAGGTGCATAGTGGAGACATCGGATAATTTCTGATATAGTTTCTTCTCCGAACTTTCAGCACCTGCAAAGCAAGACAAATCACTACTTACACCACTACCGTTGTCATACTCCCACGCAAAGGGACATATAGTTACATCGCGGCGGAGATCTTGTGCATCATACAGATAGTAGAACGTAGGAACAATCTCTATCATTGCCTGCACCTTGGTATTATTAGTGTTGCCATCACCTAAGAACTCCGTGTTAATCAATTTGCCCGGAACTTTGTCAGAAATTTTCAATCCCGTCAATGCCAACACTTGCCCACGTGCACCATCCAAGAAAGGCAATGCCCATATAAACTCGGAATGAGAATAATCCGTTTTATCGGCACATAGGTCGCGCCACACCTTTTCAAAGCCACCGTTCTCTAAAGTAACCAATTTGTAATCTTCTTGTTTGATAATCTGCGCGCATGCCCATACTACTTCCTGATAGAGTGCTTTACGCATTTCTGCATCTTTTACATTATATTGAACAGAGCAGTCTTTCGTTCCTCCCTTTGTGAATACATTGGGACGCATCGCCAAACCGGCATACATCATATCCATACGCGCCAAAAGTCCTAATGCAAGTGCTTTGCTCGGGCGTCCTGTGAAATTCGCTGCCGTGCCGGGACATTCACCCGACCAAGGCATCAAGTCTGCCGCCTCACGCAAATCCTTGCGCAGTTGCTCGTAGATCACGTTGCGATCGGTCTTGTCAATATACAAATCATTGATATCGCGTCCGTCAAACGCTTCGAAGCAAGCCGGCACATCGCCCCAAAGTTTAATCATCTCCAAGTAACAAAACGCACGTAACGTGAGCGTTTCCCCCAACAAATAACGGAAAGTGGCATCAGTAGTATCCGAATAAGTACGAATACCGTCTATCACCACGTTTGCACGCTCTACGGCTGCATTCAAATATGCCCAAGGGTCTTTACCATTGGAAGTAGATATATCACCTGTTCCTTTGCTGGTACAATAAATAGCCCAATCTTTATCCTCGGACTTACTACTATGCTCTATGTCGGTATTGATAGCCACATAGCCCCCACAGAGACGGTTTCTAAACGACTTATCTTCACCGAAGGTGTTGTATATGGCATACACTGCCTGCTCGGTAGTTTGAGTAGATTTGAACACTGACACATCCATTGCCGACGGAGAATCCGTTTCAAAAAAATTCTTTTCGCATCCTGCGAATAACACCGCAGTGAGTACTACCAATATATTTTTTGCTTTCATATTCATTGAGATTAAGAAATGTTAGAATTGGATATTCAAGCCCACATTAACTCCTCGGCTCTTCGGATATGCAGAGAAGTCTACACCGGGCGTAAGCGGATTTTTCGAAGAACGAGTATCTACTTCCGGGTCAAGTCCAGAATACTTGGTTGCACAGAAAAGGTTGGTACCTTGTACATACACGCGAATGTTGGTCAGCACTTTGCTCTTTTCCATCCAATCCTTCGGCAACGAGTAGCCCAACGTCAGCTGGTTCAAGCGCAAGAAAGAGCCGTCCTCCAAGTGTTGGTCAGTTACCACATAGTGCGACATAATCGGTGAGTAGGTAGTAGCACCCTTGTCAATATTCATCTGATCCAGTTGCTGTGCCAACTCCGTGTAAGCATCGCCAAAGACGAAAGCCGACTGAGCCAACACTTCCGGCATATATTGTCCTTGCTCTGAGAACAATGAGTAACGGTTTGCATAATTCATAGATGCTACAAGGTTACGCATCTTGGTCTTCTCCGTGATGGTTGTGTACTCCATGTTGCTCAAGTTGAGTATCTTGTTTCCGAAGGAGAAAGTGAAGTTTGCCGCCAAATCAATGCGTCCCCACTTGTCGCCACCAATGTTGAAATTCACATTAAAACCGCCGGTGTGCGTCGGGACGGTATTACCCAGCACCACTTTATCATTTTCGTCTATTTTCCCATCATTATTCTGGTCTTTAAACTTAACTGAACCCGGCACAGGATTATTGGTCAGAAATCCTTCTCCGTATGTTACCACGCCATCCGCCAATCCCCATGCATTCTGCCCGGGTAGATAACTAACAAAATCAGCTGCAGTATAGTAACCGTCTGTTTCATAACCTAACACATTACCCACGGGCTGACCCACTTCGACAAGGAACTCTGCCAATGTCAAATACTCTGATGAACCGAAACAACTGGTCTGCGCAGTCAGAGAGGTCGCGTTACCAAGATCCGTTACGCGCGTACGGTTAAAGGCGATATTGGCATCTACGCTCAAGTTGTAACTCAAATTTTTAGAACGCTTATCCAATATAACTCCTTTGACGGAGAACTCCATACCCATATTGCGCGTAGAGCCTATGTTCTGATACTGATAGTTGTAGCGTCCGGGCAAGGTCTGACGAATAATCAGGTCGTTTGTAGTATTCCAATATAGGTCAATAGCCCCCGACAAACGGTCGCGGAAGAAACCGTAATCAACACCAAAGTTGCGCGTGGTCGTTGTCTCCCATTTTAAGTGCGGGTTGCTGGCAATCTTATCTGCCCCGCCAACCACCAATATGTTACTTGTAGAGCCATTGCCCATATCAAAGTAAGTCATAGTAGAGGAGAGGAAATCCTGATGCAAGTAGCCTAAGTCCACATTGTTATTACCTGCCATACCGTAACTCAAGCGCCATTTCAAGTTGCTCATCCAATCTTGCGCGTCTTCCATCCAACTTTCATCAGACATACGCCATGCTACCGCAGCCGATGGGAAATACCCCCATTGATTCTCTTTCTCAAAACGAGTAGAGCAGTCTGCACGGAAAGTAGCCGTTACATAATAACGTCCCTTATAATCATAATTCGCGCGAGCAAAGAACGAGAGTTGGTTATCTTTTGGATTCACATAATTGGAGATTTCCATATAGGAGGCTTGTGCCAAATAGTTGAAGATCTCACCATTTAGCACATCATATTGACCATTATAGCCAAATCCACGTTGGGTATTTGTCTCCCCCTTGCGCAAAATAGTCTCTTCACCAAGCAAGACACTTACCGAATGGTCATCGTTGAATGTTTGACGCCACTCCAAAGTGTTCGCATTACGCAACGTAGATTCCTTCTCTGTATCCACCTGTAATTGCGCAGTACCTCCGGCCACACCCGGACGACCTGTATTGCGAGCGAAATAGGTGGTCGGACCATAATAGCGGTCTGTAGTAATCTCGCGACTCGTATACCCCAACTCTACGCGGGCGGTAAAATGTTTCGCAAACTTGTAGCTGGCATAACCTTGGATATTCCATTTGTTGTCTACCTTATATTTGTAGTTATCACGTATAGTCGTCAAGGGGTCGTAGAGCGATCCAAATGTCTCATCCTCATCACCGCCACCGGCATCCTTACTTAACAATTCGGTAGGGGTATATACCACACAGTTTCGTAAACGCGATTCAGTAGCAGTTCCATTATCCTTAATGGCATTAGCACCCGCACCCAATACATTCATGTTGGTATAGCGAGCTGTTACCCCGAGGGTAAAGTCTTTAAAAGGCTTAAACTTTGCCTTGAAGTTGATATTGTTACGCACATAATCTGATTGCTCCATAATAGCCTTATCGTCAATACGATTGTAACTCAAGTTGAAGTTGGCATTCTTATTACCACCGCTCACACTTACCGATTGATTGGAATTAAAGCCTGTGCGTCCAAATGTAGCATCCTGCCAATCAATGAATGGATGCAACTCTGCATCACCATACTCTGCCAACAACGTACTGATGTCGGTATTTTCAATCTCTCCTTCTGCTTTGTACTTTGTATTATTATACAACTGATCAAAATAAGCATAGAAATTGCTGCGCAACCCAGACAATGATTTAGCTTTGAAATATGCCCACTCATATTGCATCAACGCGAAATCCTGAGGATCCATCACGTCATATTTCTTAGCAATCTTCTTCCATCCGACAAACCCGCTGTAATCCACATGGAAAGTCATCTTGTCATCGTTAGAATCGGCATCTTTCGTCGTGATAATAATAACGCCGTTCGCTCCTTGGGCACCATAGATAGCCGTTGCCGCAGCATCTTTCAGCACGTCCATTGATGCAATATCGCTCGGAGCAATATCTGAGATACTTGACACAGGGAACCCATCCACGATATAGAGCGGGTCGCTCGATTGCGTCAGAGACGTTCCGCCACGTACACGGATCTTCACATCCGCATCGGGGCTACCCTCCGTTGTCGTTACGCTCACGCCCGACAACTTACCTTGCAACGCCTCTGCTGCCGAGGTTACCGGGATGTCTTTCAGTTGTTCCGAACTAACGCTTGCCACCGAGGTAACCAAGTCGCGCTTTTTCGTAGTTCCGTAACCCGTTACCACCACTTCCTCCAATACTTCGGAGTTCTCTTTCAGCACCACGTTAATCACATTGCCTGTGATGTTCACTTCCTCGGTCTGCAAACCGATGTACGAGAACACCAGCACCTTGGCATCATCCGGCACATCAAGCACGTAGTTTCCGTCAAAATCCGTTACCGTACCAATCGTGGTACCTTTCACCATAACCGAAGCGGAGATAATGGTCTCCCCCGTCTGGTCTTTCACCGTTCCGCTGATAGTACGCGCAGACGCCGCTACTCCGCACAAGAGCAGCAGCGACAACAACGCCGAGCGAAATACGCTGGAATAAAGTTTCATAGAGAATTATCTTGTTTTTAATGTTATTAGTTTTCAAGGTTATGCTTGCCCGTGCCTAAACCCCTCACATTTTCGTCCACAAATCACTCATCGCCGTCCTTCTTCTCAATGCCCCATCCGACCTTTTTCAGTCCCTCTATCTGCTCTTTTCCAAAACTCTCCTCGCCCTCTTTTCTAAAACCGCGTGCAAAGATACGGCTTTTCATGCGTGTAGGCGTGGAAAAATTGACAAAAAAACAGCACAATTTCTTGCTTGATAAGAAATTGTGCTGTCTGATAGTTCCTATAGATGCTGTAGGTTCTATAGATGCTATAGTATCTATTTCCCTTTTCTCTCTGTTCAAAACTCCTCTGCGTAGGTGCACCCCTCTCGCCAGCGGGAGCAACCGTAGCGCGTGCGCCCTCGGATAACCACCCCTTTTCGGCAGACTGGGCAAAGCATACCCGCTTTATTGGTCTTCACCTCTTTCACCACCTCTCCGGTCATCTGCTTCAACTCGTTCAAAAACTGCTGCGCCGTGTATTCGCCACGCTCTATCTCGCGCAGTTTCTTCTCCCAGCGACCGGTCAGTTCTGCCGATTTCAACAAGGGCGAGATAATGGTATGTATCAATTCAACACCCACCTCCGTGGCTCGAATAGACTTTCCCTGCTTCACAATATACTTGCGTTGATAGAGCTTCTCTATGATTGCGGCTCGCGTGGAAGGGCGACCTATTCCATTCTCTTTCATCGCATCGCGTAGTTCCTCGTCGTCCACCGTCTTGCCGGCGGTCTCCATGGCGCGCAACAAGGTGGCTTCTGTGTAGTACTTCGGCGGTGTAGTCGTCTTCTCCTGCAACTGAGGTACGTGAGCCCCGCTCTCCCCCTTCACAAAGGCGGGCAACGACTTACCGGTGCCCTCACCTTCGCCATTCTCTGACGCCTCTGCATCATCCGCTTGCTTGTCGCCGGTTACCTCTGCCATCACCGTGGTATTGCTCACCTCGCAATCGGGATAGAAAGCCGCGATAAAGCGCAATGCCACGAGGTTGAATACTTTGCGTTCTTCGGCAGTCAGGTTATCCGGACGCTGACCGGTAGGGATAATCGCATGGTGGTCGGTAACCTTTTTGTTATCAAATACTTTTTTCGATTTGCGCAGCGAACCTTCTCCCTTACCCCCATCGGCTTTTTGCCCAAGCAGCGGTGCCGCCTGCGGGAAATAGTCCTTTATACCTTGCAAGGTAGCAGGCACTTTGGGGTAAATATCATCGGGGAGATAGGTAGTATCCACGCGCGGATAGGTCGTTATACGCTTCTCGTAAAGCGACTGAATGAGTTTCAACGTCTGGTCGGCAGAGAACGAGAATTTCTTGTTGCACTCCACCTGTAGGCTCGTTAAATCAAAGAGTTTCGGAGCCGACTCTGTGCCCTTCTTCTTCTCCACAGAGGTGATGCAGAGCGGATTATCTTTTATCGCCGCCACCAAGCGCTCGCCTTGCTCGAGTGAAGTAATGGCATATTCATCTTCTTCCGCGGGCAGCTGTGCGCTAAACAAGGTGTCGCGGTATATGGTCTTCAACTCCCAATAGGTCTTCGGCACAAAACGCTCTATCTCCGCTTGTCGTTTCACCACCAGTGCCAGCGTAGGGGTCTGTACTCGTCCTATGGAAAGCACCTGCCTATCTTTTCCCGTACCACGCGCATAACGTATAGTGTATGCGCGTGTGGCGTTCATCCCCAAAAGCCAGTCGCCGATGGCGCGCATCAGCCCTGCCTCGTAGAGATGCTGGTAATCCGACTGGTCCTTCAACAGCCGAAAGCCCTCTGCAATCGCCTCTTCCGTCAGCGAACTGACCCACAGACGCTTCACAGGCACCTTGCAGCCCGCTTTTTGATACACCCACCGCTGAATGAGTTCCCCCTCTTGCCCGGCATCACCACAGTTAATCACCTCATCGGCTTGCGCGATAAGCGACTTAATCACATTAAACTGCTTATGCACCCCCTCATCGCCGCTCACCTTGATACTAAATCGCTGCGGAATCATCGGTAGCGCGCTCAGGTTCCAGCCCTTCCATTGGTCGGTATACTCCTGAGGCTCCAAGAGGGCACAGAGATGCCCGAATGTCCATGTTACGCAATAACCATTCCCCTCAAAATAACCGTCTCGGCGCTGATTAGCGCCGAGAACTTTAGCTATATATTGTCCCACGGAAGGTTTCTCCGCAACACAAACAATCATCCTAATTATGAATTATGAATTAAGAATTATGAGAACGGTTAAGAGTATCAAATCTGATTTTTCTGAGTTTTCAGACTATTCATCGTTTGTGCAAAAACTAGCAACACTCAACATCCTTTAATCTTTAGTCGCCACTCCATAGCCATAACCGTAGCCATAGCCGTAGCCTGCGTGGACATTCTTCACACCATTGAGCAAGCAAGCAACATTCTTCATCTTCTTATCAGCCACCACTTCGTTGATGAAATCCACCATCTCTATGGGAGTATAGTTGGAGCGACTGACAAAGAGCGTCATATCGCAAATACGATTAAGCAAGAATGTATCACTAACCATTGCCATCGGGGCAGAATCAACGATGATGTAATCGTAGCGCTTGCGCAATTCAATAAATAATGCGTCCAACCGCTCGTTCTGCAAGAGTTCATTGGGATTGGGAGGAATAACGCCACAAGGTATCATGTCAAGATTAGGATGCTCTCCGGAAGGAATGATAGTGTCGTCTATACTATACGTTGCATCCGAGAGGTAAGAAGTAAGACAACCTTTCTCACTCAATCCGAAATATTTCACCAGCATTGGCTTGCGGATGTCTAAGCCCACCAAAGCCACTTTCTTACCTAAAATAGCGAGGGACAATGCTATATTCGTTGCAACATAAGATTTACCTTCGCCATTGATGCAAGAGGTAATCAAGATAACAGGATTTTGGATGTCGGCGGGCAACATAAAGCGTAGATTGGTTCGCAACTGTCGGAACAACTCTGCGGAAACAGTCTGCTCTCCTTCGTGAATAGCGATATGAGCCCCCCTTGAGTTTTCTACGATTTGTCCCGCATAGGGAGCATGAACTCGCTTCTCGTAATCTTTTGGATCGTGCAACTTATTGTCCATCAGTACTTTTAAGTAAAGCAAAGCTGCAGGGATCAACAGACCGAGCATGAAACAAACAAGACCAATCATTTTCAAACTCGGCTTCGCTGTCAGGCTATTCACTTTCGGTTTGTCGATCACGCGCACAGGTGTGGAGGTTGCAGCGAGCATGAGCGCGTTCTCTTCGCGTTTTTGGTAGAGGAAGAGGTAAATCTCTTCTTTGAGAATTTGTTGGCGCTTAATCTGTACAAATTGTCGCTCTTGGGAGGGAACCGTTCGAATGCGGGAGTTAAACTCCGAACCACGCTCTTGCAATCCCTTGCGCGTGATCGTCAGACTCTCGCGCACAGATGCGATGCTGGCGATGATATTCTGCCGCATACTGAGCAACTGATCGTTCAACTGCTCCACTACAGGGTTTTCCTCGGTTGCTGTACGCAAGACACGCATACGTTGCAGCAGCATGGTGTTGTACTCACTGATAAAGGATGTAAGAGAGTGGTCTTCAATGCCCAAGTTCGCCGGTAGCATGCTAAAACGCTTGGTGTCATCTTGCAAGAAATCCTCAATATAGTTCACCAAATTCAGTTGCGTCTCTACGCGCGCCAACTCTTTTTGATCTTCTGCACTAACTTGCAGGAAGAGTTTAGCCTCCTCGGAGAGGTCGGTGAGTTGATTTTGGCTTTTATAGTCAGCCACCGCCTCCTCAGCATCATTCAACTCATTGGAAATGATAGCCAAGCGTTCGTCAATAAAGGCGGCAGTATTGGTCGCCATAATGTTTTTATCGACTACGGAATTGAGGTTATATAATTCTACTATTTTGGCTAAAAGAGCTACATCTCGTGTAGGTATATCGCTGATTGTTTTGAGGTCAACGATATTTGACTCTTTTTGTCGTAGCGAGATGGTTACCTTCTTTTGATATGCATCTACGACCGCTTGTTTATTTCCCGGGTAAGAGATGCGGTAAGCGGATGCTTTCTCGCTCCACGGTTTATTCATCGTAAGGATAATCTTTCCGGCACAAGTTTCTATGGGAGCAGAGAAATCATTGACTTTTGCTGTAGAAGAAATAAATCTTCCGATTTTTACTTTGACCTTATAACCGCCGTTTCGTGTCTGCTTCACCTTTACCACAAAGCCCTTCTTTTGCGCTTTCTCTGTAAGCGCTATAGTATCAATACGGAATGTTGGCGTTGGGAACTCACCTTTCCAACGCATGCCATCCTTGTAATACGAACTCTGCCACAGGTTGAGCGCATCAATAGCTTGGTACATCAAGTCTCTCGACATCAGCACCTGCACCTCGTCTTCTACCGCGCCATTCATCGAGATTCCTAACATATCTAATGCTCCGCTCGCAGCACCCGAGAAGAGTTGGGTATCGCTCTTCTGACGGAGCATAATAGCCGCTTGCGTTTGGAATTGTGGGGTGGTTTTCAAATAGTAGACCACACCTAACCCACCACAAAGTGCCAATCCAATAAGGAACCAATACCAATGTTGGAGGCATATAAAGAATATACGACGAATATCTATTTCTTGGTTATTTGTACTTTCTTGAGCCATGACTCTGCTATATCAGTTTATATATTATAGGAATGAGAAACAATCAAATCTTACGGATTCTACGCTTTTTTTGATTTATCATCAATTAGCAGCCTTCACCACAGTAACAATCACCGTGGCAGTGCTTGCCAAAGTAGACACCATACTCAGCCACAAACTGATGTTGGTACTATTTATAGCCCGAACCTTGTTCGGCGACACATAAATCACATCATTCTGTTGCAAATAGTAGAAGGGAGAGGTGAAGAGTTCATCGGAGTTTAAGTTCAGTCGATGAAATTCAAGTTTTCCATTTGTTTCTCTCGTAATCAGTATATTATCACGCTGTCCGTATACAGATAGGTCTCCGGCAGCCCCTAACGCGTCCAGCAAGGTCATACGCCCATTCGGCATCGTATATTGCCCGGGTCGGTTGACCTCACCCATCACAGTTACTTTTGCATTTATCAATCGCACCAGTACCATAGGGTCTTTGACCTGCGCAGAGAGTTTCTCTTCCAACAAATCAGCCACTTCGGTAGTCTTCAAGCCCAATACACTCACGCTCCCCAATACCGGAAATTCTATCTTTCCTGCTGCATCCACTGTATAGTATTGCTGACTCGGGGTAGTAGTCAGTTGGTCTGTACCCGGGTTAGAGAAAACCACCGTCGGCAGATTATATGGCACCACTGCTTCCATATCTAACGCCGATACAGTGATGGCCAACGCATCCCCCGCCTTAATAACGGGGTCTATTTGCGACTCAAATACTTTGTTTACGGAATCTGCTGTGGAACTATCCACTTCTCGGAAATAGGTCATTTGCTTTTGCGTCACGCAACTCACAAATGCAAAAATAGTTAACAATAAGGATACCAAACGCCCAATTAGTCTCATATATCAATAAGGTTATATGTTGTAAAAGCGTGCAAAGGTACAACTTTTTTCTTAATTACACAAACTTTTGTGCAAAAAAGTTGATTTATTTGCTTATTTCCCAAAAAATCACTACCTTTGCAGGCGTTTTTTTGAATGATAAAAAATATGCCTTCGCTTTGAGAGAAAGGCGGAGTGTATCGAAGCAATCTGAGCAATCAAAATTTTCAGAGGAATCAGATTCACAACGCCCTCTTAATTCTTAATTTCATAATTCTTAATTCAAAACATGCTTCCCCAATCCGACTTACAGAATATCAAACAACGGTTCGGCATCATCGGCAACAGCCCATTGCTCAATCGTGGCATAGAGATTGCCCTTCAAGTGGCAAAGACCGACCTAAGCGTCCTCGTAACGGGCGAATCCGGTGTCGGCAAAGAGCATTTCCCAAAGATTATCCACGCCTTCTCCGCTCGCAAGCACGGACCTTATTTCGCCATCAACTGCGGTGCCATCCCCGAAGGCACCATCGACTCCGAACTCTTCGGACACGAGAAAGGTGCCTTCACCGACGCCAAAGCCGAGCGCAAAGGCTACTTCGAGATAGCCAACGGCGGCAAGCTCTTCCTCGATGAGGTAGGCGAACTGCCCTTACAGACGCAGGTGCGACTATTGCGCGTATTGGAGACGGGCGAGTTCATCCGCATGGGAGCGAGCCAAGTGCAGAAAACCAACGTCCGCGTGGTAGCTGCCACCAACCTCAACATGCGCCGCGCCATCGAAGAAGGACGTTTCCGCGAAGACCTCTACTATCGTCTCAACACCGTGGAGATTCGTGTGCCCGCACTGCGCGACCGCAAAGAAGACATCCCCCTGCTCTTCCGCAAGTTCTCTTCCGACTTCTGCAACCGCTACCAGATGCCGCCGCTCATGCTCTCTGAGGACGCCACGCGCCTGCTCCAATCCTACTACTGGAACGGCAACATCCGCCAACTGAAAAACATCGCTGAGCAGGTCTCCGTCATCGAGATGGACCACCACATTTCCGCCAATACGCTCCAACGCTATCTGCCTGATAACGAGCGTC
Organism: uncultured Bacteroidales bacterium; assembly: GCA_945949375.1. GTDB lineage: Bacteria > Bacteroidota > Bacteroidia > Bacteroidales > Paludibacteraceae > Colicola. Next base: position 12,410 of record CAMFEN010000010.1, read on the forward strand.
AAAGCGGATTGGTGCTCTCCTCCTCCGGCGGCAGCACCAACACAGGGAAAGACTACGCCCACGAGATCAGCCTGCTCTATAATATGGTAGTCCAACTGCAACAGGAAATTTCCGACCTCAAGTCCCAACTGCATACCAAATCTGCTCCTTTGGCGATAAGTACGGAGCCGGGTACGCAGGCGCCCTCGCCTGCTATCACCACATCCCACGCAGAGGCAAACCTCGGCGTAAGTCTCAGCCCGCACTCCCACTCTTCCCACTCCAATGCAGAAGAGATATTGGAAGTAGAAGAGATACAAGATAGTGCTCAACGCTCAACGCTCAACGCTCAACTTTCTACCCCCAGCCTCGAAGAGACCCAACGCGAGACCATCCTCCGTGTACTTACCCAATGCAACGGCAATCGCAAACTCGCTGCCGAGAAGTTAGGTATCTCCGAGCGCACCCTCTATCGCAAAATCAAAGATTACAACTTGTAAGATTCATTCCATCTGCATAGCATGCCTATTCTCAAGTTTTCAAGTTTTCAGATTTTCGGATTGACCTTGATGCTCTCGTTCTGCCTATCTTCCTGCGCAGTAAGCATCAAGTTCAATGGCGCGAATATCGACTATTCGACTACCAAGAGTATCTCCATTGCCGACTTCCCGAACAATGCGGCGATGGTCAATCCCTCGCTAAGCAACAACCTCTCAGAGGGCATCCGCGACCTGTTTCAGCGGCAAACGCGCTTGCAAGTGCTCCGCAAAGGCGGCGACCTCGAACTGGAAGGCGAAATCGTAGGCTACGACATCACCGCCATGGCTATCTCTGCCGACTCCTACGCCTCTGAGACCAAACTCACTATCCGCGTCAAGGTGCACTTCACCAACAACATCCACCCCGAGGAGAGTTTCGACAAAACCTACACCGCTTTCCAGACCTTCGACTCCTCCCAGATGCTCTCAGACGTACAAGATGAACTCTGCAACACCATGATAACCGAAATCGCCGAGAATATATACAATGATACCGTCGCAAAATGGTAATAAACCATTGAAAATGACGAATAATCGAAAAAAAACGCTTTCTAATTTGGTTATATCAAAAAAAAGACGTACCTTTGCGCACTAATTTTGTGAATTATACATTGCAAATCGTTAATATCCTAATAGATCATGTACATTTTCTTAACTATTCTTATCGTTATTGCAGCCATTCTGCTGACGCTCCTTGTATTGGCACAAAATAGCAAAGGGGGCGGATTGGCTTCGAGTTTTGCAAGTGCTAACCAAGTTATGGGTGCTCCCAAGACTGCCGATTTCTTGGAGAAAGCCAGTTGGACGCTGATTGCTATCATCGTAGTATTGAGTGTAGTAGCAGTGGGTTTCAGCAAAGGCAACCAAGGTGCTGACGCGAGCGAGAGTGCTATCAAAGAGCAAGTGCAGCAAGCCGCAGAGCAAATGGCTCCCGCAGCTCCTGCTGCAGACTTCGATACCGAAGTTACTGAAGAAGAATAAGCACTAACACGCGCTACAACATTCGCGAGCCGCTTAACAAATTGTTAGGCGGCTCGTAGTATAATATATCTTCTTTCCCTACGCTTTTTTGTTTCGGAGAAGCAGATGAATACTAAATGCTAATGTAACAAATGAAACAAATGTAACAAATG
>CAMFEN010000011.1 GCA_945949375.1 uncultured Bacteroidales bacterium
GTCACCAAGAAGGGCAAACTTACATGTTGCTCGCCACGACGGCTAACGGATGTGATAGCACGATCTATCTCTATCTCTCTGTTACTCCGGCTGTACGCACGTCGGCAGGTACGAAGTATATCAATACCGGCGACACTTACGATTTCAATGGCAAAGCACTGTCGCAGACAGGCGTTTACTACGACACGCTGCGTGCTGCCAACGGCTGCGATAGTATTGCGGAACTCCACCTATTTGTGGTGAATAAGAGCATCGGCTACGAAGAAATCAATGTCTGTGCGAACGAGATGCCGCTCCATTGGAAGAACCAAGTGCTGACCGAAGCGGGCAATTACCAATTCGATACCTTGACCGTGATCGGCACCGATAGTGTTGTAGCGCTCACGCTGAATGTACTTCCCACGTTTACTACATCGCTGGGCACGAAGTATATCAACATGGGTGAATCCTATACGTTCAACAACAAAGTACTCACCCAAACGGGTATATATAATGATACCTTGTCTGCGGTGAATGGTTGCGATAGCGTATTGTCGCTGCAACTTGTGGCAATGGCAAAGCAGATAGGGAATATCCAAATGGGCGTATGCCAAAACGAGTTGCCCATCGTATGGAAAGACCAGACGATAGAGAAGTCAGGAGTTTATACCTTCGACACGCTGACTACGGTCGGTACGGATAGTGTGGTAACGCTCACGCTGACGGTGAATGCCACCTATCGAATGGCAGACACGTTGAAGATATGCGAGGGCGATTCGTTGCTATGGGAAGGCATTATGCTTTCTGACGCAGGGGATTATGAAGTTACCTACTCTTCCGTGGCACATTGTGATAGTGTGATAATGCTATCGTTGGAGGTGGTAAGGCGTAACGTTATCCAAGTGGATACGGTGATTACAAGCGCAGACCTTCCCTTTGTCTTCCTCGAGGATACGCTACTCGAAGTGGGTACCCAAGAAGGCATCTACGATACCGCTATCGTGGTGAACGGCGAACCTTGCTCTACCATCTACAACTTGCATATCACAGTGAAGATGGGCGAGGGTATCAATAATGTTGGTGCAGATAAACTGAATATCTATCCTACTATGATTGCAGTGGGAGAGAAGGTTAATCTCTTCTTGCCGCAAGCAGATGAACTCACCGTTACTGTTATGGATATGACAGGCGATGTGATGGCTACCTACCATCCCGCTAACACACATCTTGTAATAGATGATTTCTATACTGCCGGTATGTATATCGTGCGAGTTACTTCTTCCAACGGCTATTGTGGCCTCGGGAAAGTAATCGTAAAGTAACGTAAAGATAGCAGGGGGCGGACAATTGGTCAAATGGTAAATTGTCAAATTGTCAAATTCCGCAAGCGTTCCGCCCCCTGCTATTCCTTTTTCTTCTATTTATACACCTACTAACTATTGAGATGATGAAAACGATGTCTTCCTTTTTGCGTACATCCTACCGAGTTTATGGTATCTTGTTTTTATGCGCTTGGATGTACATACCATGTAGTGCGGCTGTCCGAACACCGGAACAAGCCATAGAGATTGCTTCTGCGCACGCGAGTGTGCATCGCCGAAAATTGCCTATTCACGACACTGTCGTTTCCGATAATATAAATGCCTCGCTGGCGTATCAATCCCCCGCTTTCTATGCGGTCAATACTTCCGGCGGTTATGTCCTCGTTTCTGCCGATGACCGACTAACTCCTATCCTCGGTTACTCGGAAAGCAATACGCCTTTCCATATGGATAGTATTCCGCCCGCTATGCGCTATTGGTTAGAGGAATATGAAACAGAATATGCTATACTCAACGCTCACCTAAAGCAGGCGGGAACGCCTACGCATCCGGACACTCAACGCTCAACTATAGCAGGCGGGGACGCCTGCGTACCCGGACACTTAACGCTCAATGCCCAACTCTCCACTCTCACCACCGAAATTGCGCCGCTCATAGGCTGCAAATGGAATCAGAATGCCCCCTACAACCTGTTGGCTCCTTGCTACGAGGGCAACAATCATGTGGCAGCCGGTTGCGTCGCTACTGCGATGGCGCAAGTGATGTATGTGTATCAGTATCCCTCCCGCGGTACGGGCAGCCATAGTTATCTATGGCAGAGCGAGAATGATGAATCGTTGTCTGCCACCCTCTCTGCTAACTTCGGGGCTACCACCTACGATTGGGAGGCAATGCTCCCGTCTTATACTTCTTCCTCTTCGGAAAGCAGTCAGCAGGCGGTGGCTACGCTGATGTACCATTGCGGCGTGGCGGTGGATATGGGCTACGACTGCAACGCGAGCCACGAGAGCGGGGCTGTAACAAGCAAAGTGCCCGTGGCTCTGGCAACCTATTTCGGCTATGACAGCCACTATCAATCTATTCGAAAAGACATATATCCCGCCGATAGCTTGGCAACTATCATATACGAGGAACTCACACTGCAACACCCTGTCCTCGTGTCCGGACAAAACAACTCCGGCGGGCATGCGTTTGTTTGTGATGGGTATGACGGGAAGGGTTATTTCCATTTCAACTGGGGCTGGGGAGGTCGTTCAGACGGCTATTTTCTACTTTCGGCATTGAACCCTGGGAGCCAGGGCGTGGGAGGCACAGGCAACGGCTACAATAAAAATACCACTTTCTTTATCGGCTTGCAACCCCAGCGCGATGATGCCAAGGTGCAACCTCAACAACTTGCGGCGGATAGCATAACAGTATCCTCTACGACGAGCAGTAGGCAATCCACGTTCAGCGTGTCGGCATATCGGATACAAAACTATGGGATGGACAATTATCAGGGTACCTGCGGCGTGGCACTTTATGATGAGGATGACACACAGTTGATATATCTGCTTAGTACCACGGATTTTTCGCTCAAATCGGGATATTATCGCACTGTCCCTTCTACCTTTTCTGCTGTTTCCGTCCCAGCTTCGGTACCAAATGGAACCTACCGTTTGTGTTGTGTGTACAAAGACCCTGCTTACGGCTGGTCGCGGATGCTGTGTACGCAGGATGATTACTATAAGACACTCTATGTTACCGATAGTCAGATTACCTTTGTGGACAACAATGCCCCCGCTGAGTTAGTACTCACACAACCTATAGTTTTCCCTACCGACACCGTGGCTTGTATCGGTGCACCGCTTTCGTTTTCGGTACGCAATACAGGCGGGACGTTCCGCGGAGAGATTTCTGCTCGTATCTATCAAGGGAACTTCGCCAAAGGGCAGTATGAGATCATGGATGAACTTACTATCAGACACGACCAGACGCTTACCTCCGCCCTACAGCAGGTGTTTGATGCTAACTTGAAGATAGGTACTACCTACAAGATGAAGTTGTGTTATCGTTTGGGAGAAACTGATTCGTGGCACGACCTGACTCCTGCAGAGTACAACGGGATTTCGTTTTGGCTGAATCAGCCGCAAGCGGAAGAGCCGGAAGAACCCGATGTGCCCAGTGCCTTGCAGCAGGCACTGAGTGAAGGGGCAGAGATATTACGCGAGCAATGGGTGATGGCATTACCGATAGGGAATCTCTATGTGGTTACCGTAGAGCATCATCAAACCATCCGTCATTATAAAATCATCAAACCGCTATGAGAAATCTCCATCGTCGGTCTGCGCTAATCAGTATTTGGCTGGTCGGAGTAGCTTTTGGCTTTATATCCGCAAAAGAGACGGTTACTATCTCTGAGGAAGACCATCACTATCTGACTACAGACTTAGGAGTCGGCTATTCTTCCTTGCTAACCAATTATCCACTTGTGTCGACTTGCTCAGGTGACGCAGGCGGCCACCTGCAAGTGGGCTACGAGTGGCAACGCAGGCAGTTTCTGCTCCATACGGGTTTGGAGTTTGCACTTCTAAAAGGGCGAACACGTGTGTTACCTTTTGAGTTGCAGACACCCTATTCAGAGAGCGGAGTGGAGATGGTGGAGCACTTTTGTTTTAGCGATGTGGTGGAGCGGCAGTCGATAGGGCAACTATCTATCCCCGTCATGGCGGGAGGAATGTTTCAGAATAGGTACTATTTCTTGGCAGGTGTGAAGATCGGCATGCCTGTCTATGCCAATACCAAGACTACAACCACACTGCAAACCACCTTGTCTGACCCTACGCTTATCGGAGAACTGGGTGAACAAGGAGATATTCCCGCTCATAATCTATGGACGAGCAACGAGGTTACCGAAGCATCGTTAGCGGGGCGAGTGAATGTGCAGGCATCTGCAGAGGTGGGAATCTCAATCAACGGTTTCCTGCCCTCAAAGAAAGCCACCAAGCGTCCTGCTCCTCGGCAGGCAGGAGGCAATAAAAAGAAACAACCTCTGCCGTACTATTTTCGGGTAGCGTTGTTCTGCGACTACGGACTGACGAACGCACTATCAGCAGCCGAGGGTATGCAAAGGATATGCACGCAAAAAGGCGAACAGTCGTATCCTGCAGTGGTGTCTGCACCGCGCAATGTGCAGTTGGGTACGCTGGTGGAGAGCGATGCTCGATATAACTCCCTCTTGGTAGGCGTGAAGTTTGCCGCGCTGATACAGATGAATAGACCCAAAATCGTGGAACCACCGAAATCGTACCTTGATGTACTCATCACAGATGCGCAGACCGAGAAAACAATACCGGCAAAGATACTACTGTATGACCGACAGACTAATCGAGAGACTATCCGCGATTCAAAAAACGGGAAAGCACATATCCGTACCAAGGTGGGCGCGTTTGACGTAAGTGTTAGTGCATTGGGTTATCTTTCGGAAACGCAGCACTACGAGATCGCCCGTTTGGGTGATAATGCCAAACTGCAGTTCGCATTGCAACCCATACAAGACACTGTGGTGGAGGTACCTCAACCCGTCGTGCCGGAGAAAGGGGTGGTCGTAGTGCTACATAACTTGTATTTCTCTACAAATGCCACAACTATTCTTCTTGCCTCGGAAGAAGCCTTAAACGACCTGAGTACCATGCTTTTGGCTAATCCCGAGATGCATATCCGCATAATCGGGCATACGGATGATATAGGTAGCGAGCAAGATAACTTGTTACTGTCCTTAGGACGTGCCGAGGCGGTGAAACAAGCGCTTGTTGATCGTGGCGTGAACGACGAGCGTATTGAAACCGAGGGTAAAGGCGAGACGGAGCCTATCGCACCTAACGATACGGAGGAAGGTCGCGCAGAAAATAGGCGTGTTGAGTTCATCGTATTGTAACCTGTACTAGCGCATACTATAAGAGTTGGTAACCCCAAAATAGAATATTCTCCAAGATGAAATAATAAAAGAGGCTGTCTGACGAGTTATGCCAGACAGCCTCTTTTATATGTACTACTTATTACTTATTATCTACCATCTTGTATCCCTTGCCGTGTACGCCGATGATGCGGTAGCCGGTTTCGTTGAGGAATCCGCGCAGGTGGTTGACATAGACAGAGAGAGAGCGAGAGGAGAAATAATCCTCCGTCTTCCACAATGCACTCAGTATCACATGCCGCTCTACCAGTTGATTCAAGTTGCGGCAAAGCAGCAACAACAGGTCGCTCTCGCGCGAGGACATGTGCTTTCCGTCGAAAGTCTGGTGCACAGAGTCAAACACGCGCCCATTGATGTCGAACACTGTCTCGGGTTTTGACTCGCCTGCATGGTAGCGGCGAAGAATGGCGCGAATGCGAAGGATGAGAATATCCATCGAGAAAGGCTTTGTGATATAATCATCGCAACCCAACTCAAAGGCGCGAATAATATCATCTCGTCCTGACCGCGTGCTGAGCACTACCACGGGCAACGTGTTGTTGCTATCGCGCAAGGTCTTCATGATCTCAAAACCACTGCCGTCCGAGAATGTCAACTCCATTAAACAGATGTCGTACTTTTTATGCTTTATCGCATCTATCGTGGTTTCCGCATTATTCGTTACATCCACGGTAAAACTGATAGACCGCAGATAGTCCGCCAGTACGGTGCTCAGGTTGATGTCTCCATCAGCAATCAATACGCTTGTTTGTGTAGGATTCATATAATAATAATCTTTGTGTAAGAAAATTTGTGTGCGAAACTTTACGCACTTCTTATGGTCGCAAAAAGTATGCCAAACCCTTTCAAAACCTCAAAAAACGATAAATTTGCTAATAAAACTACCGAAAACAGCATTTTATGCCCGATTTTATTTGGAGTATTCAATAGTTTTTCGTAATTTTGCAGTCGAAATGAAAAAAGAGTCAAAAGTCCTTGTCATATTAACGGGTGGAACTATCACAATGGTATGCGACCGCGAATCGGGAGCACTATTGCCTGCGGATATGGAGACCTTCAAGGCGTTTGTTCCCGAACTTTTCACAAGCGATATCCATATCGATATGGAGGCATTCACCCCGCTACTCGATTCATCGGATGTGAATCCCGAGAATTGGGCGCGTATGGCGCATGCGGTGTATGACCACTATGCCGACTACGACGGCTTTGTCATCCTGCACGGTACGGACACCATGTCATACTCCGCCTCCGCGCTGTCATTCATGCTCGAGAACCTGAACAAACCAGTGGTCTTCACCGGCAGCCAGTTGCCCATAGGCACGCTTCGCTCCGATGCGAAGGAGAACCTGCTGACAGCGATAGAGATTGCCGCCGCCAAAGACGAAGACGGCAATGCTATCGTGCCGGAAGTAACGCTTTTCTTCGAGGATAAACTCTTTCGTGGCAACCGTACCACCAAGCGCAATGCCGAGCATTTCTCGGCTTTCAATTCCTACAACTACCCCGCGCTCGCCAAAGCCGGCGTGCATATCACCTACCAGCCCCATCTCATTCGCTACAACAACCTCACGCTACCGCTGCGTCTGCGCGTGCAGACAGACCAGAACGTGGGGGTGCTTAAACTCTTTCCGGGTATTCAGGAGGCGTTTGTGAAGCAGGTGCTGAATGCTCCCGGGCTGCGCGGGCTGGTGCTGGAGACTTTCGGAGCGGGCAATGCTCCCTCATCGGAGTGGCTCTATCGGCTGCTGCACGATGCGGTGGAGCGCGGTATCATCATCGTGAACAAGACCCAGTGCAACACCGGCTCCGTGGAGATGGGCTTATACGCAGTGTCGATGAACCTGCTTAAGGCGGGCGTTATCTCGGGCTACGACATCACCACCGAAGCACTGCTGACCAAGATGATGTACTTGCTGGGTGAGAACCCCGACAACCCCGAGACCGTCAAAGAACTGCTGCAGAAAGACCTCTGCGGAGAAGTAACGATAGAATGAAAGACCGCTTCGCTGTTAGATCGCTCACTGCGTTCGCTAAAAGAAATGAATTACTTTTAACAATACAAACAGGCTCTTCGCTCCCTCCCTTTGTAGGGAGGGATGGGGAGGGTCCAATCCTAACAAAGATATGCAAAACTTACAACCTGCAGGTGTATGGAGCGCATTCCACAGCCTGACCCAAATCCCTCGCCCCAGCGGCAAGAAGGAGCAAGTACACGACTTCCTGATGAACTACGGAAAGTCGCTCGGACTGGAGACCCTGACTGACGAGATAGGCAACGTATTGATTCGTAAACCCGCCAGCCCGGGTATGGAGTACCACCCGGGTGTGATTCTGCAAGGGCACATGGATATGGTGCCGCAGAAGAATGGCGACAAAGTGTTCAATTTTGAGACCGACCCTATTGAGGCATATGTGGAAGACAACGGCGAGTGGGTAACCGCCAACGGCACCACCCTCGGCGCAGACAACGGCATCGGCGTGGCAGCGGCTTTGGCTATCCTCGCGGATAAGAGTGTGGTACACCCGCCTTTGGAGGTGCTCGTTACCGTCGATGAAGAAACGGGTATGTACGGTGCGTTTGACCTCAAAGGCGGCTGGCTGCAAGGCAAGACCCTGCTGAACCTTGACTCGGAGTCGGAAGGTGAACTCTACGTAGGCTGCGCCGGCGGCGTGGACACTACGGCTACTTTCGACTACGAACCTGTGCCTACTGAGGAAGGCGACATCGCGCTCAAAGTGTCGCTCAAGGGCTGCAAAGGCGGGCACTCCGGCTGCGATATTCATCTGCAGCGTGCCAATGCCATCAAGTTGCTCTTCCGCTTCCTCAAAGACGCGGTGGCTAACTACGAGGCGCGCCTCGCTACTGTGGAAGGCGGGAGCCTGCGCAATGCTATTCCCCGCGAGGCAAGTGCGGTCATCACGATTCCTGCTGAAGGGAAAGACGAATTGCTTGATTTGGTAGCCGACTACGAAGACCTCTTCATCCGCGAGTTTGACGGCGTAGAGGACAATATCAGCCTCACCGCCGAGGAAGTGGTGTGCCCCGTCCACGAACTGCCGGAGGATGTGCAGGACTTCCTGATTCATGCCATCACCCTCTGCCCCCATGGTGTCTATCGCATGATTCCCGAGATGCCTGACATTGTTGAGACCAGCAACAACCTCGCTATGGTCAATACCGAGGCAGGCAAAATAACAGTCTTCTGCCTGACGCGCTCGTCCGTAGAGTCGCGCAAAGAGGAGTTGCAGTCTATCATCCAATCGGCTTTCGCCATCGCAGGCGCGGATGTGCAGTTTAGCGGCTCCTATCCGGGATGGAAGCCCAATTTCCACGGACATATCTTAGAGGTGATGAAGCAGGTGTATGAGCAGGAGTTCCACGCCGAGCCGCGCGTTATCACTATCCACGCAGGCTTAGAGTGCGGCATCATCGGGCGCAACTACCCGGGCATGGAGATGATTTCCTTCGGTCCTACTATTGAGCACCCACATAGCCCCGACGAGCGCGTGAACATTGCTACCGTGCAGAAGTTCTACCACTATCTCTTGGCAACACTCAAAGCATTGTAAATATGAATGTCATAAAAACACCCATCGAGGGTCTCCTCGTCATCGAACCGCAGGTGTTCCACGATGCACGCGGCTATTTCTGCGAGACCTACAACGAACAGCGCTACCGCGAGGCGGGTATCACGGCGCAGTTTGTGCAAGATAATCAGTCTTGTTCTTCCTATGGCGTGGTGCGCGGACTGCATTTCCAGCGACCGCCCTACACGCAGGCGAAGTTAGTCAGTTGTACCGTCGGCAAGGTGCTGGATGTGGCGGTTGATTTGCGCCACGACAGTCCCACCTACGGCAAGTGGTATGCCGTGGAACTCTCCGCAGAGAACCATCGTCAGTTCTTCATTCCGCGGGGCTTTGCCCATGGCTTTTCCGTCCTGAGCGAGACCGCCGTCTTCACCTACAAGTGCGACAACCTCTACCATCCCGAGGCGGACGGAGGACTGCTGCTTAGCGACCCCGAACTGAACATCGACTGGCAGGTACCTGCAGAGAAGCGTATCCTCTCCGAGAAAGACCAAAAGCACCCGTTGTTGAAAGACCTGCAAGTGATTTTTTGAGCTATGAACATTCTTATTACCGGCGCAAACGGTCAGTTAGGAACCGAGATGCGCACTTTATCTGAGGCGCATCCCGCCCATACCTATTTCTTCACCGATGTGGCAGAACTCGACATCACCAGCCGCGAGGCGGTGCATGCCTTTGTGCAAGACAATGCCATTGATTTGATAGTCAACTGCGCTGCCTATACCAACGTGGACAAGGCGGAGGAGGACGAGCCTACCGCGCTGCGTATCAATGCCGACGCAGTGGAGAACCTTGCCACAGCAGGGGCAAAGGTGATACATGTCAGTACCGACTATGTCTTCTCCGGCGAGGGTTGGATTCCCGGCCGCGAGAGCGACCCCGTAGCGCCACGCACTGCCTACGGTCGCACCAAACTGGCAGGAGAAGAGCGACTGCTCGCCCATCGTCCCGACGCGGTCATACTCCGCACCGCATGGCTCTATTCGCCCTACGGCAACAACTTCGTAAAGACCATGATTCGCTTGGGCTTGGACCGCGACACCTTGGGCGTTGTCTTCGACCAAGTAGGCACCCCCACCTACGCGGCAGACCTCGCGGCGGCTATCTTCACGGTTATCGAAGCACCCGAGTGGCACGATGGTATCTATCACTTCACCAACGAGGGCGTGTGCTCGTGGTTTGACTTCACGGTGGAGATACATCGTCAGTACAACCTCCTGCACGACAACGCCATCCGCTGCCAAGTGAACCCCATCCTCAGCACTGCCTACCAATACAAAACCCCGCGCCCGCATTACAGCGTGCTCGATAAGTCAAAGTACAAGGAGACCTTCGGTGTTCCCGTGCCCTACTGGACAGAGGCACTACACCGTTGCCTGATGGCGATGAAAACTTTATAGTTTCTATAACTGCTATAGTATCTATAGTGTTTCTTTTCTCTATGCAATCAATTCTTTCCTTCCTCTCTCAACTTGCGGTGAATAATAACCGCGAGTGGTTCAATGCACACAAGGCGGAGTACCAAGCTTGCCACAATCGCTTCGTGGACTTCTCCACGGAGTTCATCCATCGTTTGGGCGAGTATGCCCCCGCTATCCGCGACCTGCAAGCCAAAGACTGTATCTGGCGTATCTACCGCGATACGCGTTTCTCGAAAGACAAGACTCCGTATAAGCAGTGGTTTGGGGTGTTCGTAGCTCCCAAGGGTGGGCGCAAGTCGCTGCGCGGAGGCTACTATGTGCACTTGCAGCCCGAGCATTGCCTCTTTGCCGGCGGGATATGGGATCCCTCGCCCGAACTGCTGAAGGCCCTGCGCAAAGAGATAGAGGCGAACTACGATGAGGTGGAAGCGATCATGGCAAACCCGCATTTCGCGCGCTATTTCACAGATTTTGATACCGACTACATGCTCAAGCGGGTGCCTGCCGGTTTTGACCCCGACTTTGTGCATGCCGACTGGCTCAAGCGCAAGAGTTTCTCGTTCTCCTGTCCGCTGACCGATGCCGAGGTATGCGCACCCGATTTCATAGCGCGCGCCGTGGATATGGCGGTGGCTGCCAAACCCATGAACGATTTTCTAAACTATACGTTTGAGGAATATGGCGAGTTCCCTGCTCGCCGCTGTTGAGAAAGCGTCTATCAAGATAGCATCATGATGGCGCGTTGGAGGGCGTGGATGAAGTCATCCACGTCTTTTTTGTCGTTATAGAGCCCGAAGGAGGCGCGCACCGTGCCCGGCACTTGCAGGTAGTCGATGAGCGGCTCTGCGCAGTGGTGCCCTGTGCGCACGGCGACACCTTGGCGGTCAAGCAAGGTGCCTACATCGAAGGGATGGACTAACCGCTTCCCTTCGCGGCTGTCGGCATACACATTGAACGACACCACACCCGCTTTCGGCTCGCCAGCGGCGTAAATCTTCACCTCCGGCAGTCGGCTGAGTTGCTCCTCGCAGTAGCGCGTTAAGTGCATCTCATGCTCCATTATAGCGGGCATACCTTTGGCTTGCATATACTGCAACGCCACGGCAAAAGCATACGACCCGATGAAGTTTGGGGTGCCCGCCTCGAACTTGTAGGGCAGGACATTGTAGGTAGTGCCCTCAAAGCGCACATGCTCTATCATCTCACCACCGCCCTCGGCAGGTGGCAGTTGGTTGAGCCAAGTCTCTTTGCCATAGAGCACGCCGAGCCCCGTAGGACCGTACATCTTGTGGGCGGAGCAAGCGAAGAAGTCGCAGTTGAGCGTTTGCAGGTCAATAGGTATATGGGGAGCCGACTGTGCGCCGTCGATACAAATAGGCACACCATGCGCATGGGCAAGGCGGATAATCTCTTCTACGGGGTTGATAATCCCCAGCACGTTGCTCACTTGTGCCACGGAGATGAGGCGAGTGCGCGGGGTAATCATCTGCTCCAAACCGCTGATATCCAGCACTTCACCCTGCATAGGAATCACTTTGAGAGTCGCCTTTTTGCGGCTGCAGAGCATTTGCCATGGCACGATATTGGAGTGGTGCTCCAGTGTGCTGACGATGATCTCGTCTCCCTCATTCACAAATGCCTCGCCGAAGGAGAAGGCAAGCATATTGAGGGCATCGGTGGTGCCTTTGGTAAAGACGATTTCTTTGGCGGAGCGTGCATGAAAGAAATCCGCCACGGCTTGGCGCGCCAGCTCGTGGTGCTCGGTCGCCACTTGGCTCAGATGGTGCACACCGCGGTGGATATTCGCATTCCAATGAGTATAAGCCTCCACGATGGCATCCAGCACCACCTGCGGCTTCTGACTCGTTGCTGCATTATCCAGATATACCAAGCGCTTGCCGTACACCTGCTCGTTCAATATGGGAAAATCGGGGTTCAATTTGTAAATTGCAATGTGTGTCCGGGTACGCAGGCGTCCTCGCCTGCTGGGTTGTTATTTGATTAATAAACGGGCGGGGACGCCCGCGCACCTAGACATTTTAGGGTTTATATCGGCTTTCTTCGAGAATCTTTTGGGCATCACCCTCTGCCATCAGTTGTTGCAGGCTCACTTCGGGATGGTTCTCCATGTAACTCTCTGCGATGCGCCATCCCACCCATGTGCCCAATCGTCCGGGCGACTCTTGCGACACTTCGGCGGTGAAGGGACCGTCATTAAGATAGGAACTCAATAAAAGCGGCTCTGCTTTGAAGAGGTCGCGCTTGTCCATCATCAGATGCCAGATGGCGCGCTCGTGTTGCTCGCACCATGCCCACTGCTCTCGGGTGTAGCCCATCACCTCGTAGGCGGGCAACTCGGGGAATAAGACAGATATGAGGTAGAGCACCTTGCCGCGGTAGAGCATCTGCTCCAAGAGGCGACTTTTCTTGCTTGTGAAAGGCAGTTGCCGAAAGAGATACGCGCTCACCACATCGGCGGGGATGCACTCCTTGCGCATGGTCTGCTTTTGGTAGTCGTACACCACGCGGTTGTAATACTCGTAGTCGCTGCCGAGGTACATATCCGCCCCCACGGCAATGTCGTCTCCCGCAAAATAGATAGAGGCATTAAAACCTGAGATGAAGAGGTAGATGGTAGGCAGCGGCATGTCGGGGTAGAGGTAATGCAGCCGCGTGAAAGCACCGTCTAAGCTCTGCTGAATATCTTGAAAGTCAGCGAATAACTCCTGCTCGCGGGCGTTGGTCTGCCGGAAGCCGTAGAGTGTGTCGTTGAGGAACTGCGGCAATGCCTCTTGCAGGCAGGCGGTGTCGCTCGCAGCAATTCCCAAGATATCCTCAGTGAACAGCGGCATGAAGGTAGGGTAGTCGGCAAACAGTCGCCGAATACCCTCTGCGGTCTGCCCGTCTGCCAATAGCGCACTGTCGAACCGCACCACTTCCACATGCTGCGCCGTCATCTCTTTCGCTGCAGGGAAATACGCCCTTCCCCTTTGGCAGCCCGCCAACACAAGGCAAAGGAGCAAAAGAAATGCTATTCGTTTCATTCGTTTACTCATCCCATCCGATACCTTTGTACTTGTTCAAGTCCCATTCTTCCTCCACTTCGTTCAAGTAAATCGTTTGCGGCTCATCGTCGTCTTCTTCCTCCCTATCGCTCTCCGCCTCTTCGCGCACGGCGATGTCGATAGGTGCGTGGGAAATCTCTATCACTTGGTTTTGCTCTTTGTTCAACTCCACCCAAAGCATGTCCTTCAACTCGCTGATACCCAATCCGCTGACGGCAGAGATGCACACCACGGGAATACCCAATTCTTCGGAGAGTTGCGCGATTAGCGTTGCGCGTTGCGCGTCAGGGGTATCTTCCAAGAGGTCGCACTTGCTGATGGCGAGGATACGCGCTTTGGTGAGCAGTTCGGGGTTGTATTTCTCCAATTCGTGGAGCAAGATATGGTACTCCGCTGCG
>CAMFEN010000012.1 GCA_945949375.1 uncultured Bacteroidales bacterium
TAAGGACACAGGATCAAAGACTCAATAGTTCAAGCTCTATGGGTGCGTCTCCCGATTGTTATCCCGACAAGTTTGGACCGCGCCTCCTTGTCTCCTTGCTCTTTTTCATTTGCACGCTCGTTTCTACGGTTAAGGCTGCGGATACAACGAATATCTACCCCCACGAAGATGTGCTCACGCTGCGTTTCGGCGGTATGTGGCAGCAGGACCAATACCTCAGCCCCCTTCTTTACGACGGCATGGAGGTAGGCATCGGCAACGAGTGGTGGCAGGCCTTCCGCCGCGCGCCGCAGTGGCTCCACATAGGCAGGGCAGACCTCACCTTCGGTTGGCTCACCAACCCGCGATACACCAACCGTCTCTATGCCCTCGACATCGAAGCCGGATGGGGTGCCGCCTACCAATGGGACCTCCGCTTTACCCGCCGCGAGCAGCACCGTCTGCAAATCTTCTTGGGTCCCTATCTCGCTGCCGAATGGGCACCGCGCATGCTGTTGAGCAATGTCAACAAGCCCTACTCCATGGACGCCGCCGTCGAAGTCCAAGCCCTTGCCGGCATACGCTACACCTTCACCGCACCGCACACCGCCTACCGCCTCTCCTACATCCTCCGCGCGAACCTCATCGGCATGGACTTCATGCCCGACTACTGGCAGTCGTACTATGAACTCACGGAGGGCGTCCCGGGCGACCTACGTTGCGCAGGCATGTGGAATAGGCGCTACCTTGCCCACGAACTCACGCTCGACATCGTCTGCCGACGCTCCACATGGCGACTCGGAATCCGCCACGAATACCTCGAATACGGCAAGCAGCAGATGGCATTCTCCCGCGAGCAAGTCGCACTCGTCCTCGGCACCTGCTTCCGATACGGAGTAGCCAACATACGGTAAACGTGTGCAGACGCTGACTATCACGTAGGATATACGTAAGATATACGTAGGATATACGTAAGATAAACCTCTAAAAAAAGGGACTATGAACAAAGGAAAAAGATACATCCAACTCGACTACCCGAGACTAACCCGTCTTGGCTCTTGGCTCCAAAAGTCCTGGTTCCTGGCTCTTTGCTCTTGGCTCTTGCTTCTTGGTTCCGTTGGCTGCACCCACCCGTTTGATATACAGGAGAATACACCTGCGGGCAATGTGGCGGCACTATGGCAGATTATCGACGAGAAATACTGTTTTGTAGAGGAGAAAGATATTGACTGGGACGCCCTCCGCGCACCCTATATCGCCCGCGCCGAAGCCATCGACCCGGAAGCCGAGGACGCTCACTTCCTGCTCTTCGACCTCATGGCGGAGATGCTGGACACCCTCCACGACGGGCATGTGAATCTCTACACCCCCTTTGACGTATCGGCAAGCAGCACATGGTACGAAGGCTACCCCTCCTGCTACAACGCTGCGCTCCACCGCCAATACCTCGCCAACGCCCGATATGTAGGCGGCATGTACTACACCACACTCGCCGACGATAGCATCGGCTACATCTACTACGGATCCTTCCAATCGTCCTTCAGTGCAACTAACCTCTACTATATCCTCTCTTCCTTCAAGGACTGCCGCGGACTCATCCTCGATGTGCGTCAGAACGGCGGCGGCTCGTTGGATTACGCCTACCGCCTCGCCGCCACTTTCATCGACCACGACACCCTCGTCGGCTACTGGCAGCACAAGCGCGGCACAGGGCACAACGATTACTCCGACCCCGAACCGCTCTACGTCCGCACGGAGGACATGCGTAACAAATGGCTCCGCCCCACCATTGTGCTCCAAGACCGACACTCCTATTCCGCCACCAACTCGTTCATCAGCGCCATGCGCTATATGCCCAACGTGCTCCTGCTCGGCGGCGTGAGCGGCGGAGGTGGCGGCATGCCGATGAGTTATGAACTGCCCAACGGATGGATAGTGCGCTTCTCCAGCGTAAAGATGTACGATGCCGAAGGCAACTCCATCGAGGAAGGCATCCCGCCCCATATCCTCGATTCGCTATCTACCAACCCCACCCAGGACAACCTAATAGAACACGCAATACAGATTATCAACTATGCCTACGACCATTCCACTCATTGAAGCAACAGACTTGCATAAATCCTTCGGCACGCTGGAAGTGCTGAAAGGGGTGAACCTCTGCGTGCAACAGGGGGAAATACTCGCCATCGTCGGCAAGAGTGGCGCGGGGAAGACCACGCTCCTGCAAATCCTCGGCACTCTCGACCGCCCCACGAGCGGGCAGGTATTCATCAACGGACAAGACGTCTTTCGCCTCGGCGAGAAATCCCTTGCCACCTTCCGCAACCGCCATATCGGCTTCATCTTCCAGTTCCACCAACTGCTACCGGAATTTACCGCCTTGGAGAATGTGATGATGCCCGCCCTTATCGCAGGCGAGCCGCGCGCAAAGAGCAAGCAACGCGCGGAGCAACTGCTAACCGACCTTGGATTATGCGAGCGCCTGCACCACAAGCCCAACGCCCTCTCCGGCGGCGAGAAACAGCGTGTGGCAGCAGCACGGGCGCTAATGATGTCGCCCGCGGTCATCCTTGCCGACGAGCCCACAGGCAGCCTTGACGAAGCCAACAAGCAAGAACTCAACCGACTGCTCCTGCACCTGCGCGAGCAGTACGGACAGACCATCATCATCGTTACCCATGACAAAGACCTCACCTCCATCGCCGACCGCGTAGTCGAGATGGTGGACGGGAGCATTAGATGAACATATTAAGGGTCGTTCTCCTAACGTATAATTGCCGTGTAATTATCCATTAATTTCGGCTACAATAGATAAATCTCGTCAGAGCAAGTCAGATACTAAACTAAATTGTCTTTCATCCTTTATCCTTCATCCTTTATCCAATCATGACTCAGATTTCTACTTTGGGTGAGTTCGGGCTCATCCGGCAACTAACAGACAAACTTCCTCAGCAGCAGCCGTCCACCCGCAAGGGTGTCGGCGATGACGCTGCCGTGATGAACTTCGGTGATAACCAAGTGCTGATGACCACCGACATGCTCCTTGAGGGTATCCATTTCAACTTAGAGTACGTCCCCTTGAAGCACCTCGGCTACAAGGCAGCGGTGGTCAATTTCTCCGACATCTACGCCATGAACGGCACCCCCACGCAAATCACGGTCTCGCTGGGGCTGAGCCGCCGCTTCACAGTAGAGCAGGTGGAGGAACTGTATAGCGGTATCCGCCTTGCCTGCGAGCGCTACGGCGTGGATTTGGTAGGCGGCGACACCTGCGCCTCCCTAACCGGACTGACCATCTCCATCACCTGCCTTGGTACTGCCAAAGCGGACGAGATAGTCTATCGCAACGGCGCGAAGGAGAACGACCTCATCTGCGTTACAGGCAACCTCGGCACCGCCTACATGGGGCTGCTTCTGCTGGAGCGCGAGCGCCAAGCATGGACACAGTCGGACAGCAAAGCGGTCGGACAGCAGAGCGATCAGACAGCAAAGCGGTCGGTCAGCGAAGCGGTCTTCGAGGGCAAAGAGTACCTGCTGGAGCGGCAACTGAAACCCGAAGCGCGGCGCGACATCATCGCCAAACTGCGCAAAGCGGGTATCAAGCCCACGGCGATGATGGATGTGTCGGACGGACTGAGCAGCGAACTGCTGCATATATGCTCACAATCGAATGCCGGTTGCGCCGTGTATGAGGACAAGTTGCCTATTGATTATCAGGCAGCCGCACTCGCAGAGGAGATGAACCTGAACATCGTTACCTGCGCCCTCAACGGCGGCGAGGACTACGAACTGCTCTTCACCTGCTCGCTCTCCGACTACGAGAAACTCGTCCCTATTGACGATGTCTATATCATCGGGCATATCACCAAGCCGGAGTACGGCAAACTCCTCATCGGACGCAACGGCGAGGAGATCACCCTCACCGCCCAAGGCTGGAACGCTTTCACAGAATAACAATGCCCTGGTACGCAGGCGTCCCCGCCTGCTTTTTCAAGGAGGTGCGGTCTCCAGGCCGCACCATCAGTTGTCCGGGTACGCAGGCGTCCCCGCCTGCTACAAAGGCGAATCAGAGAACATAACTGAAACCTATAGAAACTAAAACACTATAATAACTATAGCAACTATAACCACTATATCATGTTTTTGGTAATGAATTAATGACTAATTACACGATAATTATATGTTAAGGAAAAGCAAAGTCTCCCTTTCCGGGGTCCCCGAAAAATCTTTGATTTTTGGGGTGGATTTTGGGAGATTTAGAGGGTCGTTTTTGGAAATTTTTGTTGAAATAAATTAAGAGGAGTTTTTTGTTGAAAAGAAGAAGCGTTTTCTGTTGAGAAAAAGTGGAAAGTTATGTTCAGAGCATTGTTTGTCATAGCCGTTGCTGTCCTCTGCATGTCGGGTTGTCGCCCTTGGCAGCAGGCGGAGCAAGTGTTGCATACAGCAGACAGCCTTGACGCGCAGGGCATTATCTACCGCGACACCGCCGCTTTTCAGTCGGTCATCCGCACCTACGACCGACCAGTTGTCCGTTGCCTAAAACACAGCGACTTGGGCAAGGCTTACTACTACCTCGGGCGTAACTACGAGGACTACCACCAGCGCTACCTCTCTGCCGCCCGGTGCTACACCCGCAGCGACCAATGCCACATGTCCGACCCCATCATGCGAGGGCGGGTCAATTTTGCTATTTCAAACATCTACCGTATGGGCGATGAGGATAGTTTAGCCTTGGAATATGGACAATATGCCACAAATCTCTATCTACTAAATAAAGACACAACTTTGTATATACATGGGCTATTGAGTTTGGCGCAGATACACAGAAACATAAAGAATAACCACATAGCGGATAGTTTATTGCAATCTGTTGCCCATTACCCATTAGATGAAACTTGCCGGCAGCGATTGGCAGAACAACGCGGGTTCTACTATTATTTTCTTCACGAATATGATTCTGCTTTGCTGTATATCCGCGATGCTATTCGTCTTCAAAAGAGTGCAAAAACGATATGGTATGACTATCACCTATTGATGCTGACGCATTATCGCCTCACCAATTTAGATTCAGCCGTCTATTATGCAGAGCGTATTATGGATGAATGTCCTGACATTTATGCTTTAACGGCAAATGCTTGTTATGTCTTAATGGAACAATGCGAAAGAAACAACGATACCAATACTCTTGCATATTATGCACACCTGCGTGCTGATTTGCAAAAAGAAAGTGATCTCCAAAAAGAAGAATGTAGGATTGGTGCACAAGAAATTCAACAATATGCCACGAGACTTAGAAGACAATGGGTTATGATACTATTTATAGTGTTGTTATTACTGTTAATATGTTATGTACTGCAATCCTATCACAAGTTAAATAGTATAACACAACAATACAATACCTTAGAAAAAAAATTAGATTCAACTTCATACCAGTTGGAAAAAAGTAAAAAAGATAGAAATAATGTCATAAATATGACCTTACAATCAAATAAGGCTATGTTTTCTTCTCAATCTATTATATGGTCTGATGATGTCTTGTTTTGTAAGATGGTTGACGAACATTTATGTAATTTATATAGTAGATTAAGTGGGCAATATGATATAAATGTACAAGATTTGAAAATATGTATCTTAACCCTATATAATACCCCTCGTGCTCAAATTGCTCATCGGATACGCCGTGCCGTATCAAGCATTCCCAAACTGCGATCGAACACAGCCAAGAAAATGGGGGTGTCTGCCACCCAACTTCGCACTTTTCTCATAGATTTTCTTGTTTCTTGATGTGGAAAAATTGACACGTTCCACCTCTTTTTGATAATCATTGCTGATTATCAATGAGTTAACTATTCTATTTTTCCACCCCTTTTGTTTGCCCATATTCTAAAAAGGCAATAATTTTGCAGCGAAAAAAAATATTTTTTGTTACAATGAAAAAATCATTATTTTTATTGAGTGCTTTTATTTGTTTAAGCACGCTGCATGGTTTCTCACAAACTTATGAGGAACAGGTAATTGAATTAGCGGAAATTAGTTGTCCTATTCCGCTTGATGAACCGGGAGAAGATGACCGAATAGATCCGTCTACGCCACCAGTAACTCGTTTCCAAGCAACCATTAGCGGAAACGTGCTCCATGTGGTTGCCAATACGGGTATGATCGCGCGTATGCAGGTAGAGAACAACGAAACCGGCGAGGTGGTAGAAGACAAGTCATTCACTGCCAATACCGTTGCCTCTATTTCTGCCGCAGGTAGTTACACCCTATATATCCAATCCGGCAACACTATGGTTGCAGGAAATTTTGAAGTGGAATAAACCAATCCTATTTGATATACATTTATGAAAAAGATTTCTTTACTATGTGCTATTGCACTGCTATGCGGCGCATTAGGCTCTTCCATCTATGCGGAGGCGGTGTTTAAGGTTAATGATGTACCTTATGAGCATGGAGATGCTATCTGCATGAATCACGACAACGGAGACTTGATAAGCGTTACCTATCTAAAATCTGCATTGATATGGGACAATGCAGCTAATTTCTCTGCCCATTGGGGAGCAATCGGAGATCTTGAGTTGGTTTCGGAAACAGACTCTACTGCCACATTCCGTTCTACCAATTTAGGTAAAGGCGTAGCGCGATTGTACTATAACTCAGGATGTTGCGGCTCTGCTGTGGACTTGCATATCTACAAAGAGTTTGCTCCAGATATACATGATTTAGAGATAGAAGGTCCTACTTGTCTCACCCCCGGGGAGACGGTGGTATTCTCTGTTCGCCCTGTACTAACGCGAAACCTAAATGCCTATATCGGCGTGGATAGTTACTATTGGAACCTAACCGATACAGGTATCAACAAGCCCTCCTTCGTGGATAGAATTGTGTATGCGGCAGGCGATGGCAGTTCGGTTACATTCGTGGCAAGTACGGTACACGCGGGAGATGAGGTACGAGTTAATTTCGGACAATGCAATAGAGACACTGCAAAAACTATCAGTAAACTATTAGGCAAATTGCCTCCAGTCCCGCAAGTAGCCAATGCCACGCTGTGTGTACCCTATGGAGGTGCCCCTATTGAAACCATTACGGTGCTGAATCCTGTTGATAGCGTGGAATATACTTGCGAAGTACCCTCTCAATACACAGCACGCAAAATAGATGCCCTGGGTCATGAGTTTGAAATTACGTTTGATTCCGTCAGCGCAAACGACATAAAGATTCGTGCAAACTACATTGGTGAAGAGGCATGCGGAAGCAGCGAGACCACAATCCACGTAGTACGTACATGGGGCAGCAACGTATCTTTGGTTTACCAAGATGCTCCCCAAGAAGACTGTTGTGCAGAGATAGGTGGCGGCTCACATACTTTTGCAGTTAGCGGAGATATACCGCAAAATTCAACTGTATATTGGCAATTACCTACAGGGTGGGAGTATGATTCTAATTATAGTGAAGGGCAAGAGATTCATATCTATCCGACGGCTTCTGCTTTGGCGATGGATACATTGCGCGTATGGGGCGATGCTTGCAATGATGAGAACGTAGTAGTAAAGACTTTGCAAGTGTATGTGAAGCCCGCTTCGGTAGTTTCCATCGAGCATCCCGCATGCGTTAGTGCAGGAGACTCGGTGATGTTCCGCGCCGTGCTTGGGAATAACGGTGTTGCACCTGTCCGTTATCATTGGAGCACTTCAGACGGTATCAATTTGGATATGTTCACTGGCGATAGCGTAATCTTTGCGCCCACTTCCTCAACTACCACGGTCAGCGTACAGCCCATGGGAGAGGTCTGCGCAGGAGATACCTATACAGACACGCTTTCCTTTGTTCCTATTGCACCCACGGGAATTGTTGTGGATAAGACCTGTATTGCAGCCGGAATGCCGGATACGATAATGCTATCAATACAAGGTGCTATAGCACAACAATACTATGAATGGTTATTACCCGAAAGCATCACCTATTTAGGAGGAAATGAGCATAAATCTCAAATACAGATTATGACATCCGGGTTGCCCTGTATTGCCGAAGTTCGCGCTTACGCGATTAACTCTTGCGGTACAACAGATACAGTATCCACAACGCTAACGATAGATACCGTTAAATTTTCATTAGTTGGGGATATTGGAAGAAGATACACATATATATTAACGGATCCTGAGGTATTGGAAGATACGATTAAAGATGTTGCAATCACAAACTACGCATGGTATCTAAATGATGAATTATACGAAGAAGGTGAGGATGCATATGAATTATCTATATATACATCAATTGCAGTAGGTGTTATACGTTTGGTAATTACTTTGGAAAATGGATGTAAACAATCTGCTACTATCTCTTTGGATGATTTAATAACCGCTCAAAATTCATCCAATTCAAGAGTAAATAGCATAGCGGCTGAACTTACCACCATTGAAGAAAATAATATGGAATTATTTCCAAATCCCACCGACAATAAGTTACACATATCTTTGCCTCAAAAGTTAAAACGAGCAATGGCTTATATCTATACTATGGATGGTTTGTTAGTATACAAATTTTCAATTACAGGGGGGAATGCTGATATTTCAACCACTACACTTCCAAATGGCACATATAATTTAACAATTCATCGGGCAAACAGCATCGTTTCCTCAAGATTTATTGTCCAACACTAAACTTATGCCCACTAGATATGCCATTACTTCTTGAGTATGGCATATCTGTGGATAACACACATTTATGAAAACATACATACGCATAATATTGATAACTTGTTTTTGTACAAAGTTATTTGCCTACGACTTTAAGGCGGTCAATGAACGAGGCGACTCCTTGGCATTCAATATACTATCAGATAGCACAGTGGAGTTTACATGTGATGAAAAAGTAACTTATCCTGATTATAACTACAGATACCTTACTTGCGACACCCTTTTCATTCCAAAAGAAGTCTCGCACGGAGGAAAAACATATTCTGTCATAGGAATAGGAGCAAATGCTTTCAACAACTCCAATCCGTCAATTAAGGTGGTCAACATTCACGAGGGAATAACCTCTATCTATTATTTGGATGGTCGCGTGGCTTCAGGTGCTTTTGTCTATAATAATTTGCAGGAAATCATCGTTTCCCCCTCTAATCCGACGTATAAAAGCGAAAATGGCTACCTACTGACGAAAGACGGTACTCTTTTCCTTGCTTATCCACTTGGAAGCACATCCGATACCCTGCTGATTCCAGAGGGTGTAGCACAAATACAAGCAGGGGCTATGTTGGGGGCAGTTCATCTCAAGTACTTAGAACTGCCACTAACTCTAAAATCACTTAGTACGTTAGTATTAGCCGAAGCCGACTCGTTGAACAAATTAGTAGTGAAAGATAGTGTAGAAACGCTGGAACGTTATTCTTTAGGTTGTTTGGGGCTATCAGAACTTACTATTGGAAGCAGAGTAAGCAGCGTGAATAATGATTTTTTGCAAACGGATTCGGTTGTGAACATATACTTCCGCACAAATTTTCCCCCTACGATTCAAAACTATAATGCCTCTACTTTCCTTTCTGAAATTATAGCGCGTGGCAGCCGTTTGCTGGTACCTCGGCAGAGCATAAATGCGTATAGGCAGGCGGATGGCTGGAAGAATTTTGGCGAAAATATCCTCCCGATAGAGCCGCCCGTGGTGAGCACGGAGGAGGGGGTTACCATCTCTTGGGTGCAGAGTTTCTCGGCAACGGGCTATGTGTGGTATCTGTACAAAGACGAGGCGCACACGCAGTTGGCGATGTCGCTGGCGTTTGACAAAGACGGACGCTTGCAGGAAATAGTGCTGAACAGCCCTGCCCCGCAGCGCGTAGGAGCTGCCAACACAGAGGAAACGGAGGAAGATGCTACGCGCTATGCCGAGTATTTCTCGTTCACTATCAAGAACTTATCCGCCAACACCAATTACTACTACCTGCGCCAAACGCTCTGCCAAGAGGAGGTAATAGAGACGGAGCAAGGTACCTTCAACACCACCCCCGGCAGCGACACCCCCACTGCCATCCAAGACCCCACCCCGTCCCTTCCTGCCATAGAGGGGGAAGATAAGGTTACCAAGATACTCCAAGACGGCACCATCCTCCTCCTCCGCAACGGCAAACGCTACGGCATCTGTGGCGAGGAACACCAATAAATACCGGCATGGCTATATCGTAACATACAATTGCCGTGTAATTGAGCATTCATTTCTCATTGCGAGAATTTATGCTCAATTACACGGTAATTATAATGTTATCATGCTTTATAGCAGGCGAGGACGCCCCGACAAGTCGGGATGCAAGCCCCTGCGTACCCAGACATACTATGGTGCGGCCTAGAGACCGCACCTCCTTGAAAGCAGGCGGGACGCCTGCGTCCCCTGTGTTACCGCTGCCGTCATGTTCGACCACGCGTATTTCCGTTTCTCTTCCTCGATACCCGAATCGAAGCAGTACGGGTCGCGGTGGCAGAAATCCAGCAGTGCGTCGGCGATGGCGCGGGCGTCCACGGGCGTTACGTAGCCTACCTTCCCGTTCGGCACTATCTCTGCCAGCCCGCCCACGTCGGTTACCAACATCGGCTTGGAGAAGTGGTACGCCACCTGCGTTACGCCGCTCTGCGTGGCGGACTTATACGGCTGCACGATGAGGTCGGCGGCGGAGAAATAGACGCGCACCTGCTCGTTGGGGATGAACTGCGTATGCCAAAGGATTTGCCCCTCCAAGCCGAGTTCCTTCTCCAACTGCGCATACTGCTCGGCGTTGTTGTAGAACTCGCCCGCCACGAGCAGCCGCACCTTCTCCCCACGCAGGCGCGGGTCGGCGTAGGCACGCATGAGGAGGTCCAGCCCCTTGTAGTCGCGGATGAAACCGAAGAAAAGCAGGTAGCGATAGCCACTCTCTAACCCCAGTTGCTGCTGCGCCTCCGCCTGCGGCAAGGGCTCGCCGAAGTTGTCGTAGAGCGGGTGCGGACAGAGGGCGACACGCACGGGGCTCTGCTTCGGCAGGAAACGCTCGCAGTCGCGCTTCACGCTGTCGGACATCGCCACGAAATGGTCTATGCTGCGCACGAAATAGCGTATCAGCCACTTGTCCCAGAAATGCGGCTCGTGGGGAATAACATTATCAAGAATCGACACCACGCGTATGCCCTGCCTGCGTGCGAGCCGCGAGATAGTGCCTAAGCAGGGTGCCATGAGCGGAATCCAGAACTTCACCACCATCAAGTCGGGGCGGATATGGCGGAGCAGGCGCGCCGTCTTCCACCACGAGAAAGGATTGACCGAGTTCATCACTCGGGTAATCTTCAGGTCTGCCGGCGCAGGCTCGTCGGAGTACTGGGTTTTGCCGGGGAATAGGAAGTCGGGATATTGCAGGGTGAAAGTCAGGATTTCCACCTCGTGTCCCTCTGCCATAAACTGCCGAGCGAGACGCTCATTGTAGGTAGCGATGCCGCCGCCACGATAGGGCCAAGATGTGCCAAGGATAACTATCTTCATATTTTTGGTCTCCTTCAAAGAAAGGTTAGAGGTAATTGATTTAAAACTGTCCGGGTGCGCAGGCGTCCCCGCCTGCTAATTTTGTGTATTCACTATCAGGCGACAAAGGTACGATTTTTTTCTCAAATAAACAAATTTTCTGCACTTTAATGCCTTCCACCGGCTATTGGAAGCAGATAAACATACGAATTTATCAGCAGGCGGGGACGCCTGCGCACACCGGACAAAAAAACCGCCTAACAACGTTTGTTAAGCGGTTTCTTCTTATATTTCGAATATGTATCTCGTATGCCTTACAGCAGAGGGCATCTCTATCCCTCCAGACCCTTAAGATTTTAGCAGGCGGGGACGCCTGCGTACCCGGGCATTTCAGGGGGAGGGGAGGTTGAGACTTATTCGGTCGTTTCCTCTTCGGCAGCCTGTGCCGCTTCCTGAGCGGCGCGAGCGGCTTGAAGGGCTTCGTACTCATCACGGTTATAGACAGGGATGCGCTTGAACTCTCTCAGACCCGTTCCGGCAGGAATCAGGTTACCGCAGATAACGTTCTCCTTCATACCATCGAGGTAGTCGATTTTGCCTTGAATAGCCGCCTCGTTGAGCACCTTCGTAGTCTCTTGGAACGACGCAGCCGACATGAACGACTTGGTGCCCAATGCCGCGCGGGTGATTCCTTGCAGGATCTGCTTAGCGGTAGCACAGGTTGCCTCTCGTGCTTCCACGAGGTGTTTATCCTTGCGGCGCAGCGTCGAGTTCTCGTCGTGCAGACGGCGGCTCGTTACTATCTGACCCGCGTGCAGCAACTCGCTGTCGCCAGCCTCGGTAACCACCTTCTTGCCCCAGATACGGTCGTTCTCGTCAAGGAAGTCCATCTTATCCACAATCTGACCTTCCAAGAACCGAGTGTCGCCCGCATCGAGAATCTCTACCTTGCGCATCATCTGGCGCACGATAATCTCGAAGTGCTTATCGTTGATTTCCACACCCTGCATACGATAGACAGACTGTGCCTCGTTGACGATATAGTCTTGCACCGCCGTCGGACCTTGGATAGCCAAGATGTCGTCCGGCGTGATAGCGCCGTCGGACAAAGGTACGCCGGCACGCACATAGTCGCCCTCCTGAACCAAGATTTGCTTCGACAGCGGAATCAAGTATGCCTTCTGCTCGCCCATCTTCGAGGTAACGAACAACTCGCGGTTACCGCGCTTGATACGTCCGAAGGTAACCTCTCCGTCAATCTCCGCTACGATAGCGGGCTTGGACGGGTTACGTGCTTCGAACAATTCGGTTACACGCGGCAGACCGCCCGTGATATCGCCTGCCGTACCAAAAGCACGT
>CAMFEN010000013.1 GCA_945949375.1 uncultured Bacteroidales bacterium
GTCTTTGTCGCTGAGTGATGGTACTTTGACCGATGGTGCTGTTCCTTGTACAGCGGCGGTTGCTTGTTCTGCGTAGACGTTGCCGTTACCGGCAGCGATAGTGGGTATTTGACCACCTTCTACGCCAGCTCCCAAGAGGGTGGGGCGGGGTTGTTTCGCTTTCTCCTCCAAGATTTCGGGATTGGTACCATATTCCAGCAGTTGCGGGAAGACGTTGCTCCAGTTGAATTCCGGGTGTGGTTTATCGAGTGCACCGATGACGAATAGGAAAGCCTCGGTAAGCATACCTGCGATGAGCACGGTAGAAGCGCCGGGCCAGTGCATGATTTTGAACAATGCTCCGACAATTACGACGGAAGCACCTACGGAGTAGATAACTCCGACGATGCGTTTTCCTTTGTACGATTCATACCAGAGCATGAATTTTTCCCAAGCACCAATTTTCTTTGCACTTTCTGTTGTTTGTTCTGATTTAGCCATGAGTTTTAGTAAATTATGGTTTATAATTTATGTTATTTCTTAAATAGTGATATTATTATTCACCGATGTATGAGCGTACGCAGCGGAATCCGATGTAGGGTCGGCTTTCGTATTGGAATTCATAGGTACGTACGCCGCACTGCATGAAATAGCTGATATCTTTCCAGCTACCGCCTTTGATGACTTTTCTTTTGAGCACATCCGGGTCGTCTTTTCGAGCCATGTATGAGAAGTCGGGGTTGAGGTCGTGCGTATATGTGTTAGTAGCATCGTTGTATGCGTCGTTGGTCCATTCTGCTACGTTACCTGCCATATCGAAAAGTCCGAAATCGTTGGGTCGGTATTGTGCGACCTTCATTGTGGTAGTTCCCGTATCGTCGTTGTAGCTACCGCGATATGGTTTGAAGTTAGCGAAGAAGCATCCTTGTGCGTCTCTTGCGTAGTTGTTTCCCCATGGGTACATCCCCATGGTACGTCCTCCTCTTGCAGCGTATTCCCATTCTGCTTCGGTAGGCAGTCTGTACGCGTTAGCGCGAATATCGTTGGCATTATTGAAGTAGTTGGATCTCCAGTTGCAGAAAGCGTGTGCTTGTTCCCATGTAACGCCTACGACAGGATACTCGAGGTATCCCGGGTGTGAGAAATACATGTGGAGCATGGGCTCGTTGAAGGAGAACTGGAAATCTCGTACCCAAGTGAGGGTATCGGGATAGACGCTTATGATTTTCTTTGTGATAAGGTCTTTGGGCTCTTTGAGGGATCGTATGATTGTGCTATCGTTGATGGATCCGAGTTCGTCCACCCAGAAAGTGTCGATGCGCACGGAGGCTCCGACGGGATAGGAGCTGGTAGCGACATCGAATTTGTTGCGTTGTTCGGACGCTTGGTCGTAGTTGTACCACTGGTAGCGATAGTGCAGGTAGTTGGTTTTGAGGTCTTTTCCGTCGCTGTAATACATAGAAGAGAGTGCGTCTCGAACTTCTTCGTCTTTGGAGTTCCATGGAATTTTGGAGCGCATTTTCCAGTTGAGCGTGAAGTTTTCTTCGTCGAAGTCTTCGTCTTTGGGTTGTATTGCATAGTCTTGCATTCCCGCCTCGACGAGACGCGTCATAGCGATGGAGTCTCGCACCCAGAATACGAATTGTTTGTACTCGTTGTTGGTGATTTCCGTTTCGTCCATCCAGAAGGCTTCAACTGTTTGCATTCTGATGTTGTCAGGTTGTTCGAAGACAGCAGATTGTGTGTTCGCCCCCATCATGAATGCGCCTTTTCGGATGAAGACCATACCGTAGGGGTTTGCTTCTCGGAAGTCACCTGCTTTACTAACGCCGACGAGTTCGCCTGCCGGTGCGCTGCAACTCGCTACCACAGCGGCCACTGCCGCTACAAATAGCATGAATTTCATTTTCATATCTGATAGCATAATCTTATTTTTCTATATATATTATAGGTATCTGACGCTTTTGTATTTGTTGGTTCGTTTCGGTTTTAGGATATCGAAGCTGTAGGCTAAATAAATCTCGTGTGAGCCATAAGATTCTCGTATTAGTTTGCTTGTAGGCAGTTCGCAAGAGTATCCGAGTTGCAGTCCTGCTATGATGTCTATGTTGAGCAAAATGTTTACGCTTCCAGCTATTCTGTATCCGAGTCCCCATCTGTACTTATCGAGGTATGCGCACATGAGTGTGAGGTCGATGTCCCATTCCCGGAAGTCTGTCATGAGCAATGCGGAAGGTATGAGTTGCCAGTTTTTATAGTTTTTGAGTCGGAATCGGTATCCTCCTGTGAGGTACATGGTTCCTCTGAGGTGAAACTCTGTTTCGACTTGGTCTGCCCATATAACTTTGGGTTGTGTGAGGTGTGCGTAGGATGCTCCCGCCCACCAAGTGTTTGTAGAGTAGTATAGTCCGAGTCCGATGTCAAAGGTCATTCCGGATTTGTCTCCGTTCGGTATTGCTTCGTCGTTTCTATCGAAATAGTCTGCTTCGCTTAGTTGTTCGAGGTTGACGCTATCTCCTTTGAATCCGACGTTTACGAATCCGAGGTCTATTCCTGCGGCAAGGTATCCTTTTCCGAGTTTATGTCGGTATGCGTATTGTGCGTAAACGGCTTGGTTAGTGAAGAGTCCGAATCTGTCGTTAAGGAATCGCACACCTGCTCCGTGGCTTGTTTTTCCTATCAGGAATGGGCTTGTGAACGAGACCCAAGTGCTCATAGGTGCGTTGTTGATGCCGATGTATTGCATGCGGTGTGCGCCATAGACTTTCATCATGTTTCCTTCTCCGACTGCGGCGGGGTTGTATGAAGGCGTCATGTACATGTACTGTCCCATTTGCGGGTCGAACTGTGCACGAGCTGCCAGTGTGAGCCCTCCCAACACGAATAGTACGATATAGCGTTTTATATCCAGCAAAGCGGTTGACCAATTGTTAGTACTCATCTTCGTTGAAGAAGAAGTCTTCGTCATTAGTTGGATAATCGGGCCAAAGGTCAAGAATTCCATCGTAAATGACTTCTTCGTCGTCGTCGAGTTCTTCAAGATTTTCTATAACTTCTGCGGGTGCTCCTATACGATTTGCATAATCCAATAATTCTTCCTTGGTAGCGGGCCAGGGTGCATCTTCGAGTTTTGATGCGAGTTCCAACGTCCAATACATATAGTTAAAAGTTTTAAGTTGTGGTCTAACTTGCTAAGTATCAATTATCTACAAAAGCGCAATCCGTCGTGCGACGGCGACGAAAGGGCTTTGAGAGAGTGGTCTCTACCCAAAATACCGCGCAAAATTAGTAAAAACTTTTGATATGTGCAAGTTTTTCTGTGATTTTTTTGCAATTTTCTTTTATATTGGGCGTTATGCGTTCATTTGTTTTATAGCCGTCTTCTGCCATTGAGGTCGTAGATGAGGTTTCCTCGTTGTATAAGTATTTCTCCGTTGATGAGTATCTTTTTGCAGGTAGGTATAGGGTTGTCGTGGTAGGAGTTTTGTGTGTTAGGCAAGCTGAGTAGGAAGTCGAATGATTGTTTAATTTCTGGTAGTTGTTGTTGTTTGCCTGTGAATATTTTGACTTCTCCTGCGTTGAGCGTGATGGTTTTGTTTGCTGTGGGAGTGGTTGCAGCGGCGAAGTAGTCGTACCAAGTGCCGTCGGGAAGGGTTGTTTCTTTGGTTGCTGCGGGGTCGAAGTTAGCAACGATGAAGACATCGCTTCCCCATTGTATTGTTCGTATGGCTTTTCCACCGGAGATGGAAGCCGCAGTGGGGTTTCCTTGGAAGACTTCCGGCATGATTTTGGTTCGTAGTTGGCAAGCTTGTGCGATTTTGGTGTATTGCTCCATTCGTCTTGGGTCTTGGAAGTATCCTCTGTTTTCGGGTCTTGGTTTCTTGGCGCATCGGTCTTTTTCGGAGGTGCCGTTAGGTTTGTCGATGCTGCTGTTGATGGAGAAGTCGAATCCGATTTCTTCGTATTGCCATATCATGTGTGAGCCGTTGAGCAGTACGTTGAAGATGACGTTTTCGGCGATACGGCTGAGTCGTGTATCTTCGTTTGTTTTGATGGCTCCGTTTCCGTATGCTTTGCATTTGTACTGCATTCGTTCTTCGTCGTGGCTCTCGCAGTAGCTGATGTATCCGTCTTGGTTGGCATTGGTGAAGGAGTCGTCGCTGAGCCATCCCATTGCCGTCTGGCAGTATGCGTTGTTGGTGTTTTGCCAGCAGAGCATCCCGGCGTTGATGAGTTGTGTCCAGTCGCTGCTCGCGTGGCTTCCCCAGTGTTCGAGGATGAGGTATGCGCCTGTTGAGACGGCTTTGACTCCGTTTTCGTAATAATCTTTGAGGTTGCTGACGGCGTTGTCGTTAGTTCCGCAGAGTCCGTGGCTGAGGTCGAGTCTGTATCCGTCGACTTTGTACTCTCTCAACCAGTATTGTAACGCGCGCGTGAACATTGCGTGCGCGGGTGGGAAGTCGTGGTTCCAGTCTTCGTACACATTGTCGGTATGGGGTGGTGTAACGTTGAACCACGGGTTTTCTTTGAGCTCGGTGCCGTATGGGTAGAGGCTGTTCATGGGGTTGAGTCCTGTGGCGTGGTTGAAGACCATGTCGAGAATGACCGCCATGCCTCTTTTGTGGCATTCGTCGATGAAAGTTTTGAGCATATCGGGTGTGCCGTATGCTTTGTCGAGCGCGAAATAGTGGTTGGGTGAGTATCCCCAGTTGTAGTTACCGTCGAACTCGCAAACGGGCATGAGTTCGATGGCGTTGACTCCGAGTTGCTGGAGGTAGTCAAGGCGTTCGTGTAGTGCGGGAATGGAGCGGAAGGGTGTGTAGTCGTAGATCCAGAGTTCGTAGATGATGAGGTTGTTTTTGTCGGGTCTTTGGAAGTTGCGTGTAGCGTCGGACCAAGGGAAGGGTTCTTTGCCGGTTTGAATGACAGTGCAGTATCCGTCCGCCTGCTTGGGGTATGGCATGAGCGTGGAGTCGACAGTTCGTGGTTCATATTGGTCGTCGGGGTGGAGTAGTTTCTCGGAGTAGAGGTCTGAGATGCGTTTGATGACTCCGTCGGCACGTACGACGACGTATTGGAAGGCATATTCTTGTTTGGGAGTGAGGTTGTTAAGCGTGATCCAGAAGTAGGCGCTGTCGTTGGCTTGTTGGAGTTGGTATTCGTCGCTGATTGTCCAGTCGTTGAAATCGCCGACGACGAAGACATGTTTTGCAGGTTGTGTTTTGCTTGCTGCGTATGTGCAGAGGGTAACTTTTGTGTTGTCGTCGGTGTGGTAGTAGATACCGTTGAGTATGCCTGCGGGTCGGTTAGCGCGTTGTGGTGCTTTGGGTACGCAGGTGTTGATGGTAGCGTGTGCTTGGTCTTTGTCGGTGGTGGCGATGCATTCGAAGATGTAGTCGCCTTCGGCGTTGAGGGTGGTGGTGTAGGTTATTTCTTTTCCGTTAGCGGTTTGTACTTGTGTGCCGTTGAGGAGGAGTTGCAGTTGGCATTCTTCGGTAGCGGTGGCGGTAATGGTAACTTTGGCATTTTTCTCGGAGATGGCGGGTAGTGGTTCGCTGAAAGCGACTGCGAAACCTGCTTCCACGAGGTCAATGAAGATATCTTTGTCGCCTTCAGCCTTCCCCTCTTTGGTGCCTTTTGCGCCGTCGTTGAAGACAAAGCAAAGTTGTGTAACGGTGATGGTGTCGCTGATGCCGTAGTATGCGTTGATGGATGGTGTTATTTTGAGTTCCCAGTTGCCGTCGGCGTTTTTGGTCATTTTATGTTTGTCTAATGCGCTTCTCCATTCGGGTGCTTCCTGCCAAGCGGTGTCGTGGTAGGTGATGCCTGTGTGTGCGTAGCATGCGGTGGCTCCGACCATGCCTTTGTTTCCTTGGTTGGGGTTGAAGATGATGGTAACCTCGCCGTCATAGCCTTGCTGTATGATGGCGGGTTGTGTGGTAACTTGCGCGCATATGTTTGCGGAAAAGAAGAGTGCCGCGAGGGCGGTTAGGAAGAATGATTTTTTCATGGTATATTGTTAGATTGTTGATTTCAAAAGCGGGTGCAAAGATACGAAAAATAATTGGATTGCACAAATTTTGTGTGTATTTTTATGTCAATTATTGTGAAAAAATTAACATTTGTTGTGTAGTTTGGGGCTTGTGGCGCGGGCGGTGATGGGGGCGCAAATCTTAACAATAGAACATTTTTCGTCTGTGCGAGCGTGCGGTTAGACCCTTATTAGACCCTTACTTAAACCTTATGAGAGCGAGTGTAGGGCGATGATGTGCAATCTTAATAATCGTACTATCTCGGGAGTGGGGTGTTTTGGTGGTGGGAGGAATAGGCGTGTGTAAGGTGATGTTTTGCTGAATTGTGATTTTTTTGCAAAAAGATTTGCATAATCGGGGAAAAAGTTGTATCTTTGCAGGCAAATTAAAGAAGTCTAATTTATCCTTGAAAAACTATGTTAGAAAACATGAAATTTAATGCTAAAATGGGTATGAAGAATAATAATTTTTGTGTAATTATGGCGGGGGGAATCGGTAGTCGATTCTGGCCTTACAGCAGAAACAACAAGCCTAAGCAGTTTTTGGACTTTTTTGGTACGGGTCGGAGTCTGCTGCAGATGACGGTGGACCGTTTCCGTCCGCTGATGCCGATAGAGCATATCGTGGTGGTAACCAACGTGGCATACCGCGAGCAGATATTAGAGCAGATACCCGACATGAAGCCGGAGCAAGTGCTGTGTGAGCCTGCGCGTAGGAATACGGCTCCGGCGATAGCCTATGCGGTGGCGCATATAAAAGGTACGCTGCGGCAAGAAGCGATTGCCGCGGGCGCGTTGGATAAGGATGCCCCGATGGATTTGAGCCATGCGTACTGCGACGCGAACATCATCGTGGCTCCGTCGGACCACTTGATACTGAACGAGGAGGAGTTTCAGCGGGTGGTGCGTTGCGGGTTGGACTTCATAGGAGCGCACGACTCGCTGCTGACGCTTGGCATGAAGCCGACGCGGCCCGAGACGGGGTATGGGTATATTCAGATAGAAGACCGCTTCGCTGAAAGATCGTCTAACGACTGTCAGACCGCTGGCGCTGAAAGACCGCTGACGCTGAAAGACTGCGCTTCGGATATATACACTGTGAAGACCTTTACGGAGAAGCCGAACTTGGAGTTGGCGAAGGTGTTCGTGGAGAGCGGGGAGTTCTTGTGGAACTCGGGGATATTCCTTTGGAACATGCGGGCGATATGCTCGGCGTTTCGGTCGTTCCTGCCGGATATGGACAGACTGTTTCGGTCGGGTGCTACGGTGTTTGGCACGGCAGGCGAAGAGGCGTTTATTCAGGAGAAGTTCCCCACCTGTCCGAATATCAGTATCGACTACGGGGTATTAGAGAAAGCGCAGAATGTGTATGTGCTGCCTGCGGACTTCGGGTGGAGCGACCTCGGCACATGGGGCTCGTTGTACGACCTGAGCGAGAAAGACGAACAGAAGAACGTAACGCTCCACTGCGAGGCGATGTACTACGAGAGCGAAAGCAATGTGGTTACATTAGAGTCGGGCAAACTGGCAGTGATAGCCGGGCTGACAGATATGATTGTGGCAGAATCGGACGGCGTGTTGCTCATCTGCCCAAAAGACCATGAGCAGAACATCCGCAATATCGTAACGGAAGTTACAGAGAAGTACGGGGGAAAGTATAGTTAAAGACCGCGCTGCGCGCTGAAAGACTGCCTTTGGCTGTATGACCGCTTTGCTTTTGGACCGCGCTACGCGCTGAAAGACTGATAATGAAACATGGAGGGGTCGGAATAATCTGAGTAATCTGAGTAATCTGACCATCAATACTCAACTCTAAACTCTCAACTCTAAACTTCTATGACAAAGGCTTTCCTTACATATCTCAACAAAGTGCTCGGGATGGTGATTGGGGCATTAGGACTGACGGGTTGCGTGGCTGTGAAATACGGTGTGCCTGAGGCTGTGGCGATGTACGGATGCCCTGTGGCGAGTTTTGCGGCAGAGGGGACGGTAACAAATGAACAGGGGGCACCGATTAAGGGAGTGAAAGTAACGGCGGGAGAGCGGCAGGAGGTATCGGAAGGCGGTATTACCGCAGGCGACTCAGTCTGGATGTCCCAGATGGGTCTTCAGCAGGCGGGGACGCCTGCGTACCCGGGCAATCAAGCCTTGACGGACGAACAGGGGCAATACCATATTACGATAGGCAGGATGTTCCCTGCGGACTCTATTTGGTTATATGCCGACGACAGCACGGGTGTGTATGCAAGCGACTCCACAAAGGTGAAGGTAGAGTATGAGGGGAACGGAGACGGCATGTGGGACATGGGCAACGGCAGGGCAGAAGCGGACTTTAGGTTAATTAAGAATTGAGAATTAAGAATTAAGAGGGCGTGGGAATTGAGGAAGCGGAGGGGTCGGAGGAAGCGGGGGTTTCTGAGTAATCGGAGGAAGCGGAATAATCGGAATAATCGGAGTTATCTGACCACTAATCTACTCTTTCTCCTCCGTTGAAATCATAAAAATCTCGTAAGCGTAAGCGAGTAGGATTATTAAAACACCTTGCTGCGGGCTACGCCCTTGCAGAGATTAAGAAGGATTTTTGCAGAGTTTATTGCACTACTACACACACACTTGCAGAGAATAAGCAAGGATTTTTGCAGAGTATATTGCACTATTGACCACTAAAACCACAAAAACACATCATATATGGGTTATTTGAATTTTGACAAGACGGTATTGACCAATCTGGAGCGTTCGCTCGGGAAAGAGATGATTCGCACGAATCGTGCGGGCGTCTATAACGCGACGACGCTGGTGGATTGCAACACCCGTAAGTATCACGGACAGTTGGTGATGCCCCTGCCGGAGTTGGGGCAAGACAACTACGTCCTGCTCAGTTCGCTGGATGAGACCGTCATCCAGCACGGCGCCGAGTTCAACCTCGGTCTCCACAAGTACGGTCCGACGACCTACGCGCCCAACGGGCACAAGTACATCCGTGAGTTCGACTGCGAGGTCATCTCCAAGACGACGTATCGCGTGGGTGGCGTAGTGCTGACGAAGGAGCGTATGCTGGTGAGTTTTGAGCCACGGGTGCTGATACGCTACACGCTGGTGGAAGCACACTCCGCCACAACGCTGCGCTTCAAGCCATTCTTGGCGTTCCGTTCGGTGAATGAGTTAACCCATCAGAACACGCGCGCCAATGCGAACATGGACGAGTGCGAGAACGGGCGCGTGAATCAGATGTACCGCGAGTTCCCGCAACTATTCATGCAGTTCTCGAAATCGGTGGAGTACCAGCACGACCCGCAGTGGTACAAGGGCATTGAGTACCCGAAAGAGCAAGAGCGCGGCTTCGAATTCAAGGAAGACCTGCTGGTGCCCGGCTACTTCGAGTTGCCGATGAAGAAAGGCGAGAGCGTGATTTTCGCCGCGGGCATCACGGAGGTGAAGACCCGCACGCTGAAAGCCACTTGGGAGAAAGAGATGACGCGCCGTATTGCCCGCGAGAACATGTTCGCCTGTCTGAAGAACTCGGCAGGTCAGTTCTACAAACGCGAGGGCGACAGGTGCTACCTGCTGAGCGGCTATCCGTGGTATCACGCCGAGGCACGTGCAACTTTCTTCTCCACCCCCTCCTGCACACTCGACATAGACCGCCCCGAATACTGGGAGGCGATTATCGACCAAACGGCAGTAGAAGAGATACGCCATTTCCTTGCAGGACATACCGGCATGGTGAAGATGACGGGTATGGACGACCCCGATGCCCTTTTGTGGGCAGTACGCGCGTTCCAGAAATATGCCCATAAATACACAATACGCGAGGCAGCGGAGAAGTACGGCGACCTCTGCGCAGATATTATTGCTTTCTACCGCAAGCAGAACCACCCGCGTGCGTACCTGCACCAGAACGGGTTGCTGTGGGTGGACGGCACGCAACGCCCTGCGACTTGGATGAGCGCGGTGGAGAACGGTCGTCCTATCACCCCGCGCACGGGCTATGTAGTGGAGATTAACGCGCTGTGGTACAACGCGCTTCGCTTCACGGCAGAGTTGCTGCGCGAGAAAGGCAACCAAGAGGCAGCCGACCTGCTGGACTTCCAAGCAGAGATTACCCGCGGCGCCTTCGTCAACACCTTCTGGAACGGGTTGTATCTATATGATTATGTGGTAGATGGTTATCAAGACCGTGAGGTGCGTCCGAATCAGATCTGGGCAGCGGGTCTGCCCTACTCGCCGCTGGATAGAAAGCAGCAGAAAGCCGTGGTAGATATATGCACGAAGGAGTTGCTGACGCCACGCGGTTTGCGCACGCTTTCGCCCAAGAGCGGCAATTTCCGTCCGGAGTATATCGGCGGGCAGTTGGAGCGCGACCGTAACTTCCACAATGGTCCCGTTTGGCCCTGCACCATCGCTGCTTACGCACGGGCATATATGAACCTGTACAAACGCAGCGGACTGAGTTTCATGGAGCGTATGCTGGTGGGCTACGAGCAAGAGATGAGCGAATTGTGCATCGGTACGCTGAATGAACTATACGACGGCAACCCGCCCTACAAAGGACACGGCGGCATGAGTTTTGCACCGAGCGTGGCAGCCGTCATCTCCGTAATAGACACACTGAAACGCTACGAGGAAGAGAGCGAGAAAGGAGGTACACTATGAAAGCCTTAATGTTCGGATGGGAGTTTCCCCCTCATATCTTGGGCGGTTTGGGTACTGCCAGTTACGGTCTGACGCGCGGTATGGCGCAGCAGCCCGATATGCACATCACCTTCGTTATCCCGAAGCCGTGGGGCGATGAAGACCAATCGTTCCTGAAGATTATCGGTGCGAACAGCGTGCCTATTGTATGGAAAGAGAACGATTACAACTATGTGAAGCAACGCATGGAAGGCAAAATGTCGCCCGAGGAGTATTTCCACCTGCGCAATGGTATTCGCTACGACTACCGCCGCATCGGCACCGACGATCTCGGTTGTGTGGGCTTCTCGGGACGCTATCCCGATAATCTCATTGAGGAGATTGGTAACTACGAGGCGGTGGCATCCGTGCTGGCACACTCGCTGGACTTCGATATCATCCACTCGCACGACTGGCTGACCTACCCCGCCGGCGTGTTTGCTAAGCAGATCTCGGGCAAGCCGCTCGTGATACACGTGCACGCCACCGATTTCGACCGCTCGCGCGGCAATGTGAACCCGACGGTGTTCGCCATCGAGAAACGCGGTATGCAGGAGGCTGACCATATCATGTGCGTATCGAACCTGACGCGCAGGACAGTGATAGAGAAATACGGTATCGACCCGCGCAAGGTATCCACCGTGCACAATGCCGTGGAGCCGCTGGCTAACCCCGAGGAGTTTCAGAAACATCCGCGCAAGGATAAATTAGTTACCTTCCTCGGACGAATCACCATGCAGAAAGGACCTGAGTACTTCGTGGAAGCAGCCGCCCGCGTGCTGGCAAAGACCGATGGCGTGCGCTTCGTGATGGCAGGTAGCGGCGATATGATGGCGAAGATGATTGAACTGGCAGCCCAGCGCGGTATTGCCGACAAGTTCCACTTCCCGGGCTTCATGCGCGGCAAGCAGGTGCAACAGGTGTTGGCAGACTCCGATGTGTATATCATGCCATCGGTAAGCGAGCCATTTGGTATCTCTCCGCTGGAGGCGATGCAGGTAGGTTGCCCGTCTATCATCAGCCATCAGTCGGGCTGCGCAGAGATTCTGACCCACTGTATCAAGACCGACTACTGGGATATAGACGCGATGGCAGACGCTATCTACGCCATCGTGAAGTACCCCGCGATGTACAAGAGCTTGCACGAACTCGGCATGGAGGAGGTGAACAACATCCGCTGGTACGATGCCGGACTGAAAGTGCGCAAGATATACGATGGCGTGATTAACCATACGCTGTAAGTTAATTAAGAATTATGAATTAAGAGAGCTACTGCTCTGAGGTTTGTAATTGATAATTTTTATAACCCATTACACAAACATTAAAACAATTCGCAATTATGAAAAATATCTGTTTTTGCTTTCAAATGCATGCGCCCTATCGTTTGAAACGCTACCGTTTCTTCGAGATTGGGCAAGACCACTACTACTACGATGACCTGATGACCGAGGAGTACATCACCGGTCTGGTAAACACCTCTTATATGCCGCTGTGCCAAACGCTGAAAGCCATGGTGGAGCAGTCGAAAGGCAAGTTCCACTGCGCGCTCTCTGTATCGGGCACGATGATGGAACTCTTTGAGCAGTTTGCGCCGGAGATGATAGACGTGCTCAAGGAGTTGGCTGACAGCAAGTGCGTGGAGTTCCTCGCTACACCGTATGCCTACTCGTTTGCTGCCGAGTACGACACAAAGGAGTTTGAGAACCAACTTAAGAAACACGCTGACCTCATCAAGGAGGTGCTGGGCGTGAAGACGCAGAGCGTATGGAACGCCGACTTGCTCTATTCCGATGAGATTGCTTATCGCCTCTATGAGATGGGTTATAAAACCGTGCTCACCGAGGGTGCCAAGCATGTGTTGAGTTGGAAATCACCGAACTATATGTACGCCAGTGCAGGTGCGCCGAAGAGATCGGAAGAGCGTC
>CAMFEN010000014.1 GCA_945949375.1 uncultured Bacteroidales bacterium
ATGTCCGTATTAGATTCATTCACCGAGCCTGCCGAGCAGCAGCCGCAGGACTATCAGTTTGCCGCCGGCGACCTGTCCTTCATAGACGAGATGGAGCAGCCCAAGCAGCCCATGAATATCAGCGAGCGACCCGACTTCGATACATTCGAGCCGACCGACCCGACCGGAAACCTCAACACTATCGAAGACGACGGGCAGCACGACGAACTGATTGCCGCTGCTGTGGAGGAGACGGCAAACCTCATTACCGACACCATTGACAACGGTGCCGCCTTCGGACTGTCGCTTATCTCCAAGAACCCCATCGACTCGCACAAAGCCACCGACGAGCAAAAGGGGCGCATGCGCAAAATCATATATGTCTATTGCGAGAAGACCGGCGGCTACATCCCTTTGTGGCTGCAACTCATCATCCTTATCATCGGCATATACGGCGTGCAGATACCCGCTGCTATGCAGGCGCGGCAAATCAATATCCTCGAAGAGAAAGTGCAAGAGCAGGAGCGCAAACTGAAAGCCTACGAACTGGAAAAACAGAGCCAAACGCTACGGCAGGAACTGCAAGACCGGCAGCGAGAGGATAAACAGGAATAGCCATGGAACGAGCCGCTAAGTGTACATTGGTGTTAGGTTTCAACGGCACCGGCAAGACCACTTTCCTGCGCACCATGCTGGAGCGTATGTGGCTTACGGCGCGCAACCGCGGAGAGCGGTTTAAGGTGCTCATCGTTACTCCGGACGATACCGAGTGGCAGGCGTACCCCGAGAACCCGCTGCTCTGTCCCGATGACTATGTCTTCGACGGCATACAACGCCATATTTGGACGGAGCAGTACGGAGAGGAGAAGCACTATTCACTCAACCGCATCACCCATTTCAACAACGGCATTATTGTCTTTGACGACTGCAAGGTTTATTTCGGCGACAACCTCCCGCAGGAGATAGTGAATCTCTTTGTGCGCCGCCGGCAGCGTGCGCTGGATGTGTTCTTTGTCGGGCACGGCTTCACCACCATACCGCCAAAGGCGTTCACCTACTACTCAGATGCCATCCTCTTCCGCACCGTGGATAACATTGACCGCCGCAAGAACTGTATCAACAACTTCGACTTCTTCAAGCGTAAGCAAGCCGAGGTGAACCGTCATGCCGCCCATGAACCCCATTTCCATATCCATATCAAGAATACGGATGTATGAACAGTAATATAATTAAGATTGGAAGAATCAACTGGTCTGTCGCAAAAGCAGCGCATATCAAGTGCGCCGATATTGTGATTACGAAAAACTATTTACAGCACATCAATAACACCCATAGTAAAGAGTTGGAACAGGTAGGGATGGATGCTTTGGTGTAGGTGCAATTTATTGCAACCAACTACAATACCATACGAAAAGGGAGTGGAGACTCCATTTTGTTGGTAGTCGATACGAATGCGAAAATATCTCATATCGCCGCGACAACGCTTATTTACAACAAAAAGAAAGAGTATTGGCAAATAAAAACCGCCCAGCCGAGAGCGACCGAGGCGGTTAGGAAGAAAAAGAAATTATGGTAGGTTACCTAAGCCTAAACTGCTGCTGCAACAGTCCCCATTTAATGTATATCGCAAGAATAGCAGCGCGATACCTATAAGGTGAACAGGCTATAATTTCCTTGTTTCGTCTGCAAAATTACAACTTTTTTCTGATACTGCCAAATTTTTCTGCTGATTTATGCCGCAAAACATCAAATATCAGTATATGACCCGCAAAGAACTTGCGGACGCAAGCGGCGTATCAAGGCGAACACTCTATGAATATATTAAAATCAACTGGCAGAATCTTCAATCGCTCGGTTGTACCAAACAGAAGCGTCTCACACCGGCAGCGGTCAGGTATATCTGCGAAAACTATGGCATAGATTTGTAAAAAAACAGAGAGGAAGTTCCTCTCTATTTTTTATTATTAGATACCACTTTTTACGATATATACAAAAATAACAGTCATTTTACAGAAAAATTAGCCAACAAAGTGGGAAGTTTTGGGAAGTTTTGGGAAGAAATGGGAAGTTTTGGGAAGCTGTTTCCCGCAAACCCTATACCTTTGCACCGTTTTTCAAACCCACAAAATCAACAAACCTATGAACAAAATTTCCACATCGGTCATCATCGGCATTGTTTGCGTTGTCCTTCTCGGCGTGTTGGTCTATCTCAACCGCGACAAG
The DNA here is from genome assembly GCA_945949375.1 of uncultured Bacteroidales bacterium. Classification (GTDB taxonomy): domain Bacteria; phylum Bacteroidota; class Bacteroidia; order Bacteroidales; family Paludibacteraceae; genus Colicola. The sequence goes on from CAMFEN010000014.1 coordinate 2,203, forward strand.
TTCGGCACCAAGAAAGCCCCTGCTGACGTACCGGCGGAAGAAACGCCTGCCGAAGCCTAAAAACCTACTGCAATCATGAACAAGAAAAAAGTCATCAACATCACTTTAGCAGTCGCTGTCGTCGCTGTCATCGCACTGGCGGTTTGGTATTATTTCCGACACAAAGCCAACGCAGAAGCAGACCGGATGCCTGAACGGATATATTAAAAGAAATAACAGTTATTAACTCATAAAAACTACAAAAAAAATGGGAAAAACCACACAACCGGTGGGAGATATGGAACTCTCACAGAAAGATTTGAACAATGCTCTCATGGCGAATGCCAGCGGTAGCAGTGCGTATATCGGATTGGGCGACCAAATGCTTAATTTGGGCGACGCTGAGTCCTTTATGGATGAAGGCGATACCAGCAAAGTTTTCACCGTTAATCTCGTGAACAAAACCTCGAAAAAACAGAAGGTGCAGTTCAACGAAATTATTGACACCATCGCTGGACACTGCCTTCTGAAAGAGGGTGAAGTTGCTACCGACGAATCAGGTGCACTCACCTGCGAAGGAGACCCTCGTCGTTACGACCTTCTCGCAGCCCTTATCAAGAAAACGCCCATCCGCGTCCGCTCCATCAAGTTCAACGTATCTGATGCTTCCCAGTTGGATGAGGTGCTCAAGTACCAAACCGAGACACCTTTCGAGACCGGCAATACCAAGCAGGTCATCCCGTCCACCAAGCAAGACCAGAACACGCAGAACACCAAGATGGTTGAGGTTACGCTCCAAGACTGGCAACTTGCCTACGACAGCACTATCCTCTACACCATCCGCCCGGGTGTCAGCGTCTCTATGACCATCGTCTTCGGTGCCAGCATCGACCCTTCGCACGCACTGCATGCTAAGTACAACGATGCTAAAAAGAGTGCTGCTTCGTTCTACGCACAGCAGCAGTAATCAAGGGAGTGGTTTACACTGCTGATAGAGGGGTGGGTATTGCACCCATCCCTCTATTTATTTACCAACTAATCATACATAACTATGACACAACAAGAAATCATTGAAGACATCAAAGGTCGCTTGCGTATTCCTGATAATGTTCGCAGAATCACTATCCTCATGGAGAAGAACCGCCTCATTACCCGTGGCGATTACTACACCATGGAGGATATTCATGTGCTCAAGCAAGCCAACCCGCAGGACTTCCTCACCGCGTGCCAAATACTCTACCCTAACGGCTTACCTGCCGCCTATGCCAATGCCGACGGAGATGCCGACCTTAAAGCCGCCAATGCAGCTGCCGGATGGAACTTCGCGGGAGGCGTCGTAAACACCGTTGGTAGTCTTCTCGGTAATATATTCGGCAAGACCGACGACTCTGCCTACCGCGTATTGGAGTACCAACAACAGGAAACCCAACGCAAGCAGAAGATGATATATGTCATCATCGGGGTTGTTGGTGTGGTTGCGCTGGCAGGTATCATCTTCGCCATCGTCAAGGCGAATAAGTCGTCTAACATTATTATGAAGTAACCATGGGAGCAGTAGCATTAGCAGGTTCTATTATCGATGGAATTTTACAGGTAACTGGCACCATCACCAATGGCGTTGTCAAAAGCAAAGAGATGAAATACGGCGCACAGGTGCAGGTCTCTGAGAACGAACAGGGTGGCAAATCCAACCGCACTATCTTTATCGTTGTCGGTTCGGTAGCCGCCGTGGTCATTGTTGCCGTTACATGCGTGCTTATCTTCGGTCGTAAGAAATAACTTGTATGCCTGTTATCCGCTATTTCCCTGTCTTTCCCGAGAACCCGACCAATCCGGCGCGGACGAATATCCTCACGGGCGATGTGCATATCAACTTGCAGCGTTGGCGACAACTCCCGCTCCACACGCGCAAGTATGTGTTGGCACATGAGCAGGGGCATTCCAAATACCACACACTCAATGAGCTGACCGCAGACCGTTATGCGCTGGAGCAGTTGGCACTCAAAGAACCCTATTCCTTGCGCCACTACGTTGAGTCGGTAAGTAATGTGTCCTACAATAACCCCGAACGTATGAAGCAAGCCCAATATGAGACGCTGAAAATTGCCGCTGCAAAAGGCAGTACGAAAGCCCGCGAACTGCTCGCCCGTTATCCGATAGCTAATGCGGATGGAGCGGAATACACACCCGATATGGGGAATATCAACAAAGGAAACACTAACACAATACATACCATTATGGCTGCCTTGTTAGCAGTAGCCGTTGTGGCACTGGTTGTTTATATCATTATCACATGGACAAGAAAACAATAATCATAGCAGTTGTAGCCGTAGCGGTTATCATGCTATTTATCATTATGCGCGACAAGTCTTCCGCAGAGACAGTAGCAGACACTATGGAGGACAAGATTTCGTCCGATAGTAAGAAAGCAACTGCTGCCGGTACATCTGTTGTAATGTCTGCCGAGGACAATGCCTATAATCAAGCGCGTGAGAAGTATCGCACGCTACAAGGCAATTATCCGCCTGCATCTTGGACTACCGAGATGATTAACGTGTGGGTGAGCGAGTGGGGCGAGATGAGCAAAACTCTCGCAGAGTATGTATCGCTGATGAACAAGATGGACAAGAAAAAGACCGGGGATTCCAGTGCGAAGACCTGTTCATCTCTTGCAGATGCCCGTATCTTACTCTCCGGAGCACAGCAGGAGTACAAAGTATATACCGAGAAGAAAGCCGCTTATGAACAATTGCGTACAGCCTGTGCTGCTGTCAGTCTATCTCCTAATAGGTATGTAACAGATTTTGCTTCTTCGTCTCTAACACAAATTAAAAATGCGGTTACAACGGTTACTGCACTAAAACCTGTTTATCAAAAGTATCAGGAATACAAAACGGTTTTGCAGAATACTGGTTTGCAGAATACTATTTCCGACTGGACAAAAGAGAGCGTCGCAAGCATACAAAACGCTATCAACTCGCTGGACAAAATGTATGAGCAAACGCTCAATAACATTGCCGCTAAGTGCGTGGATGCCGTCAAGAAAGACATTATGGGAGGAATATACTCCTCGGGCACCGAATACACCAATTTTATCAACTGTCCGGGGAGCGATAAGTATGCTTTTAATGTTCAGGTATATAGTGATGCCGTTGCTTTTTGTGCAAAAGGGAGCAAGTATAAGGCTGCATTCAAAACTGCATTGGCAGCGGCTGGTATTAAGGTGCCTAACATCCGTTGTTGTGCATGGAATAACCGCGTAAGTTGCAGTGCAAGCCTTGCGCCTTATTTCGGTATCACCAAAAGCAATGCCCATGCAACGGGACGTAGGAATGTTTCAGCAGTTCGCGCTTTGAATAAATATCCAATCGTAAACGGTTAGTATTATGGCAAAGAAAAACATTAGCAACATGACTATTGAGGAATTGGTAGGTGGTGCCTCTACGCAGGATATTGTCGCCTATTTCCGTAACATAGGGAACAGGGAAGCACAACCTACTTATGAAATGGGTAATAATGAAAACCACAACAGCGGTTCCGAATCGGCTCGCCCATCGCAACAGAACACCCACTCTAACAGAGATATGCGGCAGACATGCGGCTTCAAAGAGCAAGCGAAAGCCTACCTTCTGCAACTGACCGTAACGGACTGGATATTGATTGTAATTGCGTTGCTGCTGTTTATCAACATTCTTGTAACAGTTAAGTATCATGACTAAGACAGGAAAAATAGGACTAATTGCCGGTGGCATTGGATTCGCCGGTTTGCTTATAATAGTCATTGTCTTGTTGTGTAAACGCCGCGGCAACACAACGGCTATGCCGAAGGAGTTGGACTGGGGAGATAATCTCAGCGAATCCGAATCTAACGACATCTATCGTATTGCAAAAGCGTTGTACGAGGACATGGATGGTCTATCCATGAGCCACAACAACGCTATCTATACAGAGTATGCCGCAACATCTGACCGCGTCTTCGTTGGCGTAGCAAACTATTTTGCACAACGATGGGGTAACGGAGACAATTTAGCAACGTGGCTCGACAACGAAGTATATGGCGCAAGCAACAAGGCAACCGTAAAGAGTATTCTTGTGCGTCTTAACGGATATGGTATAACCCCTAAATGATTTGGAATTATGAATTACAACGCAAATGCAGACGGTTCCTTCGGAAGTGTAGGTGCAAATGTTGATTTGAATATACCTATCGACACGATAGTGTATATCGTATTGGCTTGTCTAATCATCTTCGCAGGGTTCTTCCTGATGAAGAAATACATCCATTGATATGAAAGCAAAAAGTAAATATATTTTTATGGGCATAGGTGTGCTTGTTCTTGTGCTGTTAGTAGCCGTGATTATTGTTGCTGTAAAAAAGAAACGGCAGGCACAGGATGAAGCGCAGTACGCTCCTATCCTATCCGACCCCGTGATTAAATACGGAGACCGCGGCGAAAACGTGAAACAGTTGCAGGCATATCTAAATGCCAAACTGATACACTATGCCGACCTGAAAGGTGGTCGCCCGACGTATAGCGGGAGCGTGATTAACGCACTGGACGTGGACGGTATCTACGGAAAGCGCACGCAGTGCGTTACGAATTGGTGGTTTGGCAAGGAACAAATCTTATTGTCGGAAATTCAATAATTACCTTATGGCAGGACGAGTTTTTTTATCAGAGAACCTATTGCAGGGAACAAAGGCAGACATCACTTTCGTAGATGTCGATGGTAATGTGTTTATCGGAAATTTCGACCGTACATCATTCGATGGCGACATGAATACGGTGTATAATCAGCCTATATGGCAGATTATTAAAACGGAAATTATTACCAATGCCGATGACACACAAACCATTCGCACGCTTTATCCGAATGGTAACTGCCAATTTTGCCATCGGTGGAGCGATTTAAGAAATATCAAATTTAACTTCAAATTAGCATAAATATGTTAGACTCAACAACAATGGCACTTCGTGCCGCATTATTGGTTCGCAATGGTTTTGCGAATGCAAACGGGTATAGTTATAGTATCGGTAGCATCGGCTCGATGGTTATCAAAAATGGTAATCAAATTTCCTACATAAAAGGCTCAGTAGGAACATTGAGTCCACAGCAGGGTCGTCATACCGGTGGCATTACTCGCGAACGGATAGAAGACGCTATTCGTTATAACGCAAACAAATCTATCGGAACACTTTCCGAGAAAGTCATCGTCGAAACAGGCGAGCAAACAGCAAGCGGTTCGGCAAACCAAAAAGCACTCGAAATCGCTTCGGGTGTGCGTCTCGACTATAACAAACCGGCACAAGAGGAGTCGTTTACGCTTTCCGAGGAACCCATAAATGACTTCCAAATTAACAATGATTCGCCTACTACGCCTACACAACGGCAAGCGCAAGCATCGTTCTTTGAGAGAAGTAAGACGACGATACTGATTGCTGTCGTGCTGATTGTTGTAGCCGCATTATTCTTGTGGAAAAAATAACCGTTTAATCAACATTTTATATGCAAGTAGTTCACTCCCTATGGTCTCAACCCATGACTTCTTGTCCCAAGCAAGAACGTATCAAAAAGCAAGTAGTTAATCTTTGGTGTTACGCACTTTCCGTAGCCTATGCGCGCAAGCACAATCTTCCCATTCGCCTTTATACCGACGAACAGGGGAAACGGCTCATCGGGCATCTGCCTTATGACAGTATCTTGCCGCTCAACATGCCGACGAACACACCTACATCCTTTTGGGCTGCCGGTAAGTTCAAGGCTTATGAACAAATGCAACCATGCGATGTACATATCGATGGAGATGTATTTCTGACAGATAGGCGCTGCGTGGAAGCAATAGAGCAGAACCTACGACAGCCTTTTCATGTCTTTACGCAAAACGAGGAGACGCCTGCTAACTGCTCCAAGCAGTTCTACAATAAGATTATCAGCCTGCTTAATCTTTTCAATATCTCCTACGATGGTATTGACTTTCCCTGTTTCCGAAAAGCCTACAATACCGGCATTATTTCCTTTGGCAACGATGCTTTTCGCAAGGAGTACTGCTATCGCTATTGGCAAACTATCCGACAGGTAACAGCCAATAAGACACTCGCCGATGTGCTGCATATCATTAACACGGCTCCAGATGTAGTACTCGAGCAGCAGATGCTTTACGAAACGGCAAATACAGGCGTGCACAATCCTAATCTCACACTACTTGGGACAGGCACAAAGATATACAAAAACGCAAGCAAGATGGGCTATATCCATCTGCTCGCCAATGCTAAAGAAGAGGAGATTCAGTATATCGTCAAAAGAGTAGAAGAGGTAAACCCCGACATTTACCGCACAACACAACAGGTTTTTGAACAAATAAAAGCATAATATGCTAGTAGTTTACGACCCTATATTAGGTGCTACAAGAAAAGAAGTCAATACGTCCGTATTCATGCGTAAAGATGGTAGTAATTACGTTTCCTCGCTCGCGCTGGTTACGCCCATTATCTCCTCATCGTGGAAAATCAAGAAGAAGGACGGAACTCAGGTAAGCACCTCAACTGCGAATAGTATCACCGTAGAGAACGGCGCAAAGGTGGACTATTCCGGCACAAGTTCGCAACCCACCCCATCCGAATCGCAGACGGCTCCAACGGCTATCACCGGCGATTTCGGCACAGCAGCATCCGGCAGCAAGACTGACACTAACATCACTGCTAACAAAACATTTAGAGTAACCTATACCGCTCCAAAAAGCGGTTTGGAAGTGTCAGGAAATAAGGTGGTCAGAGCCTCAGGCAATCAACAAACAGCAGCATCTGCATCGGTAGCCTTCTCGCACCGTCGTTATTGGGGGGCATCCGCAGACGCAAATGCTGATATTACAGCACTCTCCACAGAATTGAGCAACAGCAAAGCCAAAACGATTGACTTCAACTGCTCCGGCGGAAAGTATTTTTACTATGCCTATCCGAAAACCTTGGGCAGCACAGCATGGAAAGTGGGAGGACTGGCTTTTACAGGATACCAACGCACCGAGAAGACCATCACCAATGAGTATGGATTGCCGGTTACATACTACATCTATCGTAGCATAGAGAAACAAACAGGCTCGGCAATTAACGCAGTAATCTCTTAACTCGTAAAGTATATGTCAAACATAGCAGGAACCAATTTAGCGGCAGCAATAGCCCCGTTCACCACCGAAGATACTTACCCGACCCACTATGCCGAATATGGCAAAGGTGGATGGCATAGCGTAGCAACCCTATCCGACCGCGATGCCATCCCAGTTCAGCGCCGCGAGACCGGCATGGTAGTCTTTGTCCAAGCAGAAAACATACCATATCGCTTGACAGCAGACGGCAGTTGGGAGAGATTATTAAATGATGTAGATGACTCTTTGTCCTCAACTTCAACAAATCCTATTCAAAATCGGGTCGTATATGAAGAAATCACGAAAGCAAACACCAGTTTATCCACTAAACAGGACAAAACAGATAATTCGTTGCTGACCAATGTGAAGACGATTGTCGGTGCCATAAATGAACTATGGCAAAAGTTTAATGACTATCTAAAAGGAATCCAGCACGTAACCTATACTCAACTGGTGCTACTTCGGGACAATGGCAAACTGATTGCAGGGCAATGGTACCGCATTACTGACTATATGACTACCGTTGCAAATGATATGGAGGCGCGCAGTGCCGGACATCCGTTTGATTTGTTGGTTATGGCGATAAATGAAGACACGATTTCAGAGGAAGCAAAAGCGGTAAAGAGTTTAAGAGACAGCAATGGATATTTCGACAATGCAAACATAAATGCTTGGAAGGTGTGGTATTGTTTGGATAATGACATAACACGATTCCAATGGGCAGACACGGAGAACGGCAAAGGTGTCATCTGGCGCATGATTGACGAGTGGCAGAATGATTGCCCTTATGACTTCAAAAATGTGCAGTTCAAACGCTACAAAGTAACACCTACCACGCCTGTTCCGGATGACGTAGAAGAACAACAGTCGCTTGCTGAACTGGACGGCACCTATATAGGCACAAATGCAGAAATGAAAAGTCTCACGGTTGAAGACTATGACGATTTTGTCTGGGTTTATACATTCTCACTTGGTGATAGACTATCTACACCTGTAGATGCTTCTCTTATAGGTTATGTGAATAATGAACAGGGCGAAGGCTATGGGTACAAAGGATATTATGGTGACAATGTTATTTTGCCATGTACCTGTCATCAGACCATTGATGATGAGCAGCAATCAGTCTTTTGCCTGAATAATGTCGTTTGGTTCACGAACAATGTCAGATACCGTTCACTTATTTGTGGAAACAGAGTAGAAAGCGAATGTATCAATATGACCTTATCCGGTCATGGTACCCATATTAAGCATGATTGCCAGAATATCATCATGGGTGATGGTTGTCTTGGGAACACTATTGGAGTCGGATGCTTCTTGTGTACATTCGGGAACGATTGTTATTATAACACATTCGGGAACTATTGCGGTGGGAACACGTTCGGGAACTACTTCTACTATAACACATTCGGGAACTATTGCAACAATAACACATTCGGGAACTACTTCCAATGGAACACGTTCGGGAACGATTGTGATAGCAACACATTCGGGAACGATTGTTGGAATAACACATTCGGGAACGGTTGTACTGGTAATACGTTCGGGAACGGTTGTTGGAATAACACATTCGGGAACAGTTGCAACAATAACACGTTCGGGAACAGTTGCAACAATAACACGTTCGGGAACGGTTGCGGTGGGAACACGTTCGGGAACAACTGTCGCCTTATCACTGTGCATGGTGGTGTCGAATATGTGTCTATTACTGGCGGAAGTACCAGTTCTTCCTATGTGCAGAACGCACAAATACTCAATGGAACACACGGTAGCGACATATCTAACAGACTACAAATATCGTTCCAAGAGGGTGTGAGTTACTGTCAATTTGCAGGGCAGAATAGTAGCGGAGTTTTGAAGATTTGGACGCCTGCTGACGCCTACTAATTGATACGGACATTTGCATATAGATGCGCTATAATCGCATTTATACGAGATGAACATTTGCAAAACGAATGGATAATAAAGAAAATGGTAAAGACTGGTTTTGTAGTTGAGATACCGATTAAAGACCTATTCGGCGGCAAAATGCTACAAATCGTTGAGAGGTACAACGGACATATAAGTAATCTCACAAAGTCGCTTGGAAGCAACTGTACCGTCAATAAAACGTTACGTGGAATACTGGATAAAATAGAAGCCGATGCTAAAATAACATTCCACAGTAGCCGACATACGTTTGCAACTCTTCTTGCCCAGCAGGGCGTACAAATCACAACTATACAAAAGTTGTTAGGACATCAGAAGTTGCAAACAACGCAGATTTATAGCGAGGTGGATAGAAAAGCCATCACAAATGATATAAAGAAACGACAAAGAAAATGACACAGAAACGAATCTTAGTAGGTAGCCGCGTGTTTTTTGCATGCATGAATGGTTTCCATAGTAAGGATACCGATTATCTTATCTTAGTGAGTGAACCCAAGCACTTCAACTGGCGGCGCGAAACAAGCATGCGTGGAATATGCACTTTTGAATACAAGCAAGAAGCAGCCCGGGATATGATAGCCCGCACTATTGAGCAAGGCGACGCACTGTTACTTGGCAAATTTCTCGTCCCGGAAGTACTGCAAGCCATAGATGCAAGCATGGAAGACATCAAACCGCTGGAAGCACTATTACCCAAACTGGACGAGAAACACAAGTATCAATCCGTAATCTTTGAAGCTTATATGACCAATAAGGCATTTACTTTAACTAATGAGCAACGCGCAGAAGCATATAATCAATACCTTCTTGCACGCACAAAAACAAAATGACAATGAGCCACATGCTTACTATCTTACTTGCCACGTTGGGTGGGGCGGACGCATACGCTTGGGCGACTCTGCTCCTTGTACCCGTTACGGGTATTGTCTCGTGGTTTGCCGCGCGCAAAGTGCGAAACAACTCCACCTTACAGCAGTTGCAGCAGACCATTGATATGCTGGTGATGAAAAACAAAGAGTTGTACGAGCGTATCACACAGCAGAACCAGCAAATAGAAGAACTGAACGCCCAACTCACAGAGGTGCGACGCGAAAATGCAGAACTCATCACAGGACAAGCACGTATCAGCAAAGAGAGATCGGAAGAGCGTCGTGTAGGGAAAGAGTGTA
>CAMFEN010000015.1 GCA_945949375.1 uncultured Bacteroidales bacterium
CGTCCGTGTTGTTCGAGAAGAGGTAGCACACGCTGTAGATACTGCTCTTGTGCTTTCGAACGAACTGCTCGAAAGCTGATTCTAAACTACTATTTCTGTCTTGCGACTGCATTTGTAAAATGTTTTTACCTTATTAGACGCAAAGAGTGCAGGAAAACTACACTCTTTTTATAATTTTAGTCAGAAAAATTAGTATGGAAAGATAGCCGCAGGGAATTTTTTGCGGAGGCGGTATCGGACAGTATAGACAGATGCCGGCTCTATGTGGAACAGGTTTGCCACGTCCTCTACGCTCATTTCCGCGGCAAAACAGAGGATATAGCGTTTGTCCATATTGGTCAGACGTCTACCCTGTGCGCAGAGTTGCAGGATATGCTCTAAGTCCAATTGTTGTAGACGGGCTATGCTGTGTACTTTGTAGGCGCATGAGGCAGGCAATTGTTGCAGTTGCTTGATGAGGTTATCTGCCAGCAGTTGCATGGCTGTTATGCTGTCTGGTTTATTCTCTCTGTTCCATTCTCCTTTCTCCAACGAAGCCGAGGCAAGGGTAGCATCCATCGCACTACGGATGTTGTCCGCTTCCAAAGCGGCTTCGTACAGTTTTGCTTCGGTGTTTTTCTTGCGCAGGTAAAGCACGACGATGAGCAGGATGGCGCATAGCAGGAGCGAGAGCAGCAGGTAGAGCAGACGGCGGAAAGCGAGGTTGCTCTCTTGCAGCCGCTCCATCTCGAGCGTCTTCTTCTCCACCTCGTAGCGCGTCTCTATCTCTTGCAGGCTGGCAGTCTTGTCTATGTCGTAACGGACGGCGTTGTTCTCTATCAACCGCTCTTGCCAATAGAGCGCCTCGCGGTAGCGCCCTTGGTCTGTGCAGAGCATGACCATGAAGGCATACGCCTCGCCCCGCTCGGTTACGACGGTATTCGGATGATATTCCGCCACGCTGTCTATCATCGTCAGCACCTCCCGCATCGTCTGCTCGGCGGCGCGATACTGCCCGCGATAGTATCGGAGCCATGCCCACATGTCCTGAATGCTGATGCTGACCTCTTGGCGGTCTTCGGGGTGGGATAGCAAGGTAGCGGCATGTTCGGCTCGCATCAGGTATGCCTCTATGCTGTCGGTCTGCCGCGGAGATGTGTAGAAATCGTAGTAGAGGGCTTGGTTGTAGTAGTTCCACGGCGGGATGATACGCCACTGCTCGGGGTTCGGCAGTTGCTCCATCGCCCGAATGGACTGCTCGCCGTAGCGGATAGCGAGGTCGCCGCTATCCAACTGGGCATAGTAGGCGGAAGCGACGGAGTAGTAGTTGAAGAGGATGAGAGCTTCTGTGCCTGCTTGTTGATTGGGCATTTGGGTCAGTGCCTCCATCTGCCGCATCAGCACCTCCATCTGGTCGAAGGCACCGATATTCATGTACTCGATGGCGCGCTCGTAGAGGCAGAGCGAGGCGTAATCATAGCGTTTCAGGCGCATGAACGTGTCGTAGGCGGCGATGAGGCTGTCTTGCGCCGCAGTAGAATACCCTTGCTTGAAGGCATCTATTCCGTAGTTTCGTTGTGACAATGCCCGCTGAAAAGCAAGGCTATCCGCAGGCTGTGCTGCAAAAGCAAAATTGCCTTGTGCGAACATCAGTCCACACAAGGCAATTCTTATCAAAAACCCACTATTCATAGGCATCAAGCCTTTTCTATCGCCTCTGCTATCGAGTTGGCTATCTGCGCCATCTCCTCGGCGGGCAGTTGCAGTTTCGGGTTGGTGAAGAGCATGTCGCGCTCGCTATTCATCGGCACGAGATGTACATGCACGTGATTCACCTCCATGCCCAGCACGGCTACGCCCACGCGCTTGCAGCCTGTTGCTTCTTTCAGCCCGCGCGCCACTTGCTTAGCGAACACCATCAGCCCCGCAAGAGTCTCGTCGTCGAGGTCGAAGATATAGTCTGCCTCGGGTTCGGGCAACTTGGGGATAACCAGCGTATGCCCTTTCTGCAACGGGTTGATGTCTAAGAACGCGTAGTATTTTTCGTCCTCCGCTACCTTGTAGGAAGGAATCTCACCATTGATGATTCGAGTGAAGAGTGTCATTGTTGGATGAAGGATTAAGGATAAATGACTAAATTTGAACCCTCCCCGCCTCTCCCTACAAAGGGTAGGGTGGGTGGACTAGTTTTGTATAGTCGAAAGTAATTCAGTCTTTTAGCGAAGCGGTCTTTTGTCTTTCAGCGCGAAGCGCGGTCTTTCAGTCGTAAGACGGTCCTATATCTATTTACAGGCTAATCTCCAGTATCTCAAACTCCATCAGTCCGGCGGGCACTTGTACTTGCGCTACCTCGCCCACTTTCTTGCCGAGGAGGCCTTTGGCGATAGGTGTGGTAACGGCTATCTTGCCCTCTGCGATGTTGGCTTCGCCCTCGGTAACGAGTTGATATACCTTCTCCGCGCCGCTTTTCTTCACGCGCACGCGTACCTTAGTGAGTATCTGCACCTCGTCGGTCTTGACTGTGCTTTGGTCGATGATACGGGCATCCATTATCTTGCCTTTCAACTGTGCGATACGGCTCTCCAGATGCCCTTGCTCCTCTTTGGCGGCATCGTATTCTGCGTTCTCACTCAAATCTCCCTTGTCGCGTGCTTCTGCTATAGCGGCAATCACGCGCGGACGCTCTGTGCTCTCCAAGAACTGGAGCTCGTCTTTTAGTTTTTGCAGACCTTCTGCGGTCATGTAAGTAACTGCCATAGTATTATTTTAGAATTTATAAATCAGTATTTCTTATTTAGAATCTCGCTCATAATCACAGCCTTGCGCACTTCCTCCACATTGGTGAAATCCACAACAGGGCGAGACATATCAGGCTGCATACTCTCTTGCAGCTCAGGTGTTGCAACAGTTTTTTTATTCTCCTTTTTCATATCTTTTTGGGATTATCTTTTCATGGTAAGAGGATAATATCACACACGGCAAATGAGTGGAGGGGGATGGTTAGTCGAAACTATTTAGTCTATCATCCTTCATTCTTTAGCATAGCGGTCTTTTGTCCATTTAGCTTGTCGGAAAAAACAATAGGAAACTTCACAGCCTCCTATTGCCATTAAACCTAAACCTTAACTATGAAAATTTTATTTGTTTTCGAGCGCAAAGGTACGGCTTTTTTTTTATATAGCCAAACAAAATTGAAAAAAAATGCAATTTTTCGCTACTTTTCAACAATTTCACCTCGTAAAGTTGCTGCCGTTGCCTCCAAGACACGCACTTGCACCAGTTCGCCGATATGTCTGCCTGCTCGCGGGAAGACCACCGTCTTATATTGGGAGGTACGTCCGAACATATCGTTATGGCTGCGTTTGGAAAAACCTTCCACCAGCACTTCCACTATCTTGCCTATCTCTCGTTGGTTACTGGCGAGGGATAGTTCGTTTTGCAGTGCGATGATTTCGTTGAGTCGTCGCACTTTCTCTTCCTCGGCGATGTTGTCCGGCAGGTGTTTCTGGGCGTAAGTGCCCGGGCGCTCGCTGTATTTGAACATGAACGCCGTGTCGAAGCCCACCTCGCGCATCAGGCTCAGGGTCTCAGCATGGTCTTCGAGCGTCTCATCGTGGAAACCGCAGAAGACATCTGTGCCTATGGTGGCATCGGGTAAGATACGGCGGATGGCGGCTATGCGGTCGAGATACCACTCGCGGGTGTATTTGCGGTTCATCAGTTTCAGAATCTTGTTTGACCCGCTTTGTACTGGCAGGTGGATGAAGCGACAGAGGTTCTTGTGGCGTGCGATAGTCTCTAAGGTTTTGTCCGACATATCTTTCGGGTGCGAGGTTGTGAAACGAATGCGCATCTCGGGCACCGTCTCCGCCACTATCTCCAGCAAGTCCGCAAAGTCTTTTTCTCCGGCTTTCCACGAGTTGACATTCTGCCCTAAGAGCGTTACTTCCTTGTAGCCTTTTGCCCACAAGTCGCGCACTTCGTTCAATATGCTTTCTACGTCTCTGCTACGCTCGCGACCGCGTGTATAGGGCACCACGCAGTAAGAGCAGAAGTTGTTGCAGCCGCGCATGATGCTGACAAATCCGCTGATTGTCTTACCGATGCGCGCGGGCAGCACCTCACGGTAGGTCTCCGTCTTGCTGAGTGCTATGTTGATGGCTTTCTTCCCTAACTCACACTGTGCCAAGAGGTTAGGAATATCCATATAGGCATCGGGTCCTGCTACAAAATCTACCTTGTAGTCCTGTATCAACTCCTCTCCCATGCGCTCCGCCATGCAACCGATAACGCCCATTATCGGGCGATGCTCTTTCTTAGTCAGTGCCCGCAACTCGCGCAGTCGGCTCACCACTTTCTGCTCGGCGTTGTCGCGGATAGAGCAGGTGTTTAGCAAGATAACATCCGCCTCATGCCAATCGTCCGTCAGTTGGCAGTCTGCAGTCTGCATGATAGCCGCTACCACCTCGCTGTCTGCCACGTTCATCTGGCAACCGTAGGTCTCTATGTAGAAGTTTTTGCTCATAAAACACGTTTTTTACAAGAATTTTTCAAATTTATTTGGTTGTATCAAAAAAAAGTCGTACCTTTGCAGCCGCTTTTGAGAAAAATTGTTTTCAATGGCATCGGGATGTGGCGCAGTCCGGTAGCGCAACGGTCTGGGGGACCGGAGGTCGCAAGTTCGAATCTTGTCATCCCGACGAAGAGTCCGCAAGGGCTCTTTTTTTGTATCTATACTTTCCGTATCATCAAACGCTCGCGCACGACCAAACTTCACCAAAAGCGGCTGCAAAGGTACGACTTTTTTGCGATATATACAATAGTAACGGATTCATTTGCCGTTTTTCTCGCGCATCTCCATGCATCGCTTCACCCCTCCTTTCAGGAGAGGCGGGGAGTTGAAGCAACCTTCGACTATGAAAGGCAAAGGAGGTGCGGTTGCAACTCTGAAAACATATTGAGGTGCGGTTGCTTATAATACCCCCTATATCTATATTCCCCAAAAATTAATATCTTTTAGCAAAAATAAGGGTGCTTTGCACAAGAAGCACCCCGTTTTCGAATCACTTAGACCCTTATTTAGACCTTACTAAACCCTTATGGTGGTAGGTTGCTAAATTGCTATGTTGCAAATGTTACTATTGTTACAAAAGTAAACAAAAGTTAGCATGTAACATGTAACAAAAAATAATAGTTGAATCAGTACTTGATGTTATCTATCAGCCTTACGGGTCCGCAATAGACCGTTACGCAGCCGATAGCGTGTGAGAAATCTGCTGCGGGCAGCAGGGTAGATTGGTCCACTATCTCGTAGTACTCCACTTCCAGCCCCTCCACGGCATTGATAGCCTCCACCACGCGCTGCTGCACCTCGGCAACGGGCTGTGCCTGCGCCCACTTGCGGCTCTCGAAAAGGATACGTGATATGTTCACCGCCGTCTGCTTCTCGCTCTCGGAGAGGCGCTCGTTGCGACTGCTGAGCGCCAGTCCGGACTCCTCGCGGACGATAGGGCAGCCGATGATTTGCAGGTTGCCGAACGTGCCTGCCAGCGCTGAACCACTGACCATGTGGCGGATGATGGCGAGTTGCTGGTAGTCTTTCTCGCCAAAGTAAGCGCGGTCGGGTTGCACGAGGTAGAAAAGGCGGCTCACCACCTGCACCACGCCGTTGAAATGCCCCGGGCGCATCTTGCCTTCCATCACTTGGTCAAGCCCGTTGAAGTCAAACGGAAAGGTGCTGTTCATCTCCTCTGCGGTGTACATCTCTTCGGGCGCGGGCGCAAAGAGAAAATGTGCCCCGAGGTTAGAGAGCAAGTCGGCATCGCGCCAGATATTGCGTGGGTACTTGGCGAGGTCTTCTTTGTTGTTGAACTGGGTAGGATTAACGAAGACAGAGACAAAGGTTACATCGTTCTCGCTTACGCAGCGTTTGACGAGCGAGGCATGCCCCGCGTGGAGCGCCCCCATGGTGGGTACCAGTCCGATGGTCTTGTTTTGATGCTTGCAAGCCTCTACATGCTGGAGGAGTTCTTGCTTGGTGGTGATGATTTGCATATTTCTTGATAGCGTATTCTTCGTTGTTTCCTTTATCTCTTTGGTGCGGCCTGGAGACTGCACCTCCTTTACCAAAAAAGCCTGCAAAGGTACTAAAAAAAACGGACAAAACAAATTTTTTGAAAGAAAAAGTTGCAAATGTCAATAATTTTTAGTACCTTTGCAAGAAATTTTTGCAAAGACCGCTCGCTGTTAGTCTCAACTTGTCGGGATAGAACTCGAAAATCTAACATCTAACAACGCAGTTGTCTCATCTCAAACTTCAAATTTTCTATGCCTATGAAAGAGCCGAAACGAGTCCTGTTTATCTCGCAAGAGATATACCCCTATTTAGCGGAAGAGACGCCTATTCGTGTGCTCAATAGGCAGTTGCCCGAGTTGTTCCAATCGAAAGGCTACGAGACCCGCACGTTCATGCCGAAGTTCGGCGACATCAACGAGCGCCGTAACCAATTGCACGAAGTGATACGCCTCTCGGGCATGAATATCATCATCAGCGAGACTGACCACCCGCTGCTCATCAAGGTGGCGAGCATACAGTCCGCCCGTATTCAGATTTACTTCATTGACAACGACGACCTATTCCACAAGCGCAAAGGCATTGCCGACGCTGAGGGAAAGGAGTATGCCGACAACGACGAGCGTTGTATCTTCTTCGCCCGCGGAGCCATCGAGACCGTGAAGAAACTGCGTTGGACGCCCAACGTGGTGGTCTGCTCGGGCTGGATGTCGGCACTGGCGCCGCTTTATCTCAAGAAAGCGTACGCCGATGAGCCCTTCTTTGCGAACTCCAAAATCGTGCTGGCTATCAACGATGATGAGTATCAAACACCGTTTGGCACGAAGTTTGCACAGAAGTTGCAGATTGACGGAATTTCCAACAACGACGTGCGTAGCATAGCAGGTTTCCCCGTGGGCTACGAGGAGTTGATGCGACTGGCGATAGACTACACTGACGCCATCACGTTCGCCAGCCCGAAGATTAACCAGCGCGTGATGAACTATGCGGAGACAAGCCGCAAACCCATATTGCCCTACGAAGAAGGCGCAGACAACAAGCGTTTCCTCGACTTCTGCAACGGGCTGATAGGAGAGTAACGAAGACCGCTGTCCGGGTGCGCAGGCGTCCCCGCCTGCTGAAATATCGCTCACTACGTTCGCTAAAAGATAAAGGATAAAAGACTGATTACATTCGTCTATGATTTGGATGGGAAATAGAGGATTAGGTGCTTTGTTGGTGCGGCAGGGAGACCGCACCTCCTTGTTATTTGCTTGTACACTCTTTTTGGGGGGGATTTTAACCGGCTGCAAAGACGATGTGGTAACTGCGGGCAGTTCGTTGTTGGACGATAATGATAAGATAATCGTTTGCTCCGACACTTTCTCTTTGTCGTCCAACTTAGCCCCCTGCGGCAGTATCATCACGGCACCTGACTCGTTCCTGTTGGGCGAGATAGCCACCGATTACGGCACAGTGCGCGCCGAGGTGCTGACGCAGTTAGCGTGCCCTGTGGGCTTCCAATATCCGGAGACGGCAGAAGTGGACTCCGTCTGTCTCTTTATCTACTACCGCGACTGGGTGGGCAGCAACAGCACTCCGATGGCAATCAATGTATATGAGATTGACCGCGGCGTGATGGAATATAACCTTACCTATACTTCAGACATCAATATCGCCGACTATTGTAGCATGGAAGACAGCACGCTCCTCGTTGCGCGTCAGCCCCTTATCGTGGCTGGGAGCAAGGTGGATAGCGTCTATAACAGCAGCACGGGCACCTACCAGCCGATGGTGCGTTGCCGCATGAGCGACGACTTTGCCAACCGCTTCTTCTCTATGCAAGCCTATACCTCGCAGGAAGCGTTCAATGAGTTCTTCAAGGGGCTGTATATCACGCCCACCTTCGGCAGTGCTACCGTGCTGCATATCACCGATGTGAGCATGGCAGTCTATTACCATTTCTCCTACAACCGCGCAGGACAAGACACCACGGTTACCGACATGAAGGGCTTCTACGCCAACGCGGAGGTGCGTGGTTTGAACCGCATAGAGTATCGCGAGAAAGAAACGCTGGTGGAGAACCTGCTGGCAGACAGCGCGCACTATAGTTACGTGATTGCTCCCGCGGGCGTCTATACGCGCATGCAGGTCCCGATGTTGCAGATAGAGGAGACCATTATGCAAAGCATGATTTACCAAGACACGGTGAAGCGCGCGTATGTCAACCTTGCGCAGTTGCAGGTAGATGTACTCAACGTCTATGATGGCACGGGCTCGGACATCAGCCGCAACGACTGGCTGCAGCCCGCTGACTATATGCTGCTCATCAAGGAAGAGAGCGTGGACCGCTTCTTCCGCAAGAAAGAACTGCCTTCCGATACAGTGGCTATCCTCTCTTCGCTCAGCACGGGAGTGGACTCGCTCGGTAACACTATCTACTACTATTCCTACGACCTTAACACTCTGCTGACCAATCAAATACGGCAGGGGATAAATCCCGACACGCTGAATATGCTGCTGGTGCCCGTAACGGTGGAGACCACCACCAACTCGGCTTATGGTACCACCTCCGTCACTTCCGTGCGCCAGAGCCAAGTGATGTCCGCCACGAAGATTCGCAGTGCGCAGAACGCCGACAGCCCCCTCTCGCTCAAAGTGGTTTACTCAGGCTTCTAATCCTTCTCAAGTGCCCATATAAAGCAAAGACACGCAGATTTGCGTGCCTTTGTTTTGTTATATTCGTTTCTGTAACTCGTCGTCTGTCAGTATGGTCATTACGTGTTTTCCATCCGGAGTGTAGAGATACGACTGGAGTGCAAATAGTTTTTCCACCAAGTCTCTCATCTCTTCCTCCGATAAAGTCTTTCCGTAAGGTATTGCAGTATCGTTAGCCAGCGCCATGGCAATTTGTTTGCGCCACTCTTCTTGCACATTTGCTCCCGTATCGCGCACGGCATCCAAGATATGCCGCAGTGCCGTTACACCGCTCTGCTGCCCTAATTGCGCAGGTTGCCCATAGATGCTGTATGCCGTTTTGCCCAACTGCTCCAAATCAAAACCTATATGCTGCAGTTCATCTATCATCGGCTCTATCAACACCATATCTTCTGTCGTCAGTTCCAGCACATCGGGGAAGAGCAGTTTCTGCGTCGCCCCTTTCGCATCGGATAGTTGCGACATATACAAATCATATAGTACGCAAACATGGGCGCGGTGTTGGTTGATAATCGCTACCCCCTGCTCCGTCGCAGCAAAGATATACTTCCCTCCATACTGCCACAGACTGGATGAGGTGGGAAGGACGAAGGAGAAAAGATTGGCAACATTTGTCTCTGAAGAATCATATTCAATACCGTTTAGTCCTTCTGCCTTTATCCTTAATCCTTTATCCGTCTGGTATAGTTGTTCCCATCCTGCCGGCGTTTTACTGCCGTATGGCTTATTTGCTCCGGTAGAAGGATAGCGGTCATAATCCGAACTAATCCGTCTCTCATCTGTCATCTTTAATCCTGTCTCTCTGCGGAATGGGTTATAGTTAGGGTCTATGATTCGTTGGGGAGCATTGGTCGGACAATTGCCGTCCGGCAGGGGCATATCTATCTCTCCTTCGCGGTTGAAATCGATAGTCGGCGCGAGCGAAAACTTACCCAATGCCTCCCGCACCGACGCGAGCAGGATTTGAAAAATTGCCTGCTCATCAGCAAACTTTATTTCGGTCTTTGTCGGGTGGATATTCACGTCAATAGACTGTGGATTGACCTCGAAATAGATAAAGAATGAGGGCTGATAGTCTCCCGGGAGCATCCCCGAGTACGCCGTCATCACCGCCTTTTGAAAATACGGATGTCGCATATAGCGTCCGTTCACGAAGAAATACTGCTGGGCGTTCTTTCCCGTTGATTCAGGTTTAGCAACAAAACCGTGTATTGACACCAGATCGGTATCCGTATGTATCTCTACGAGTTGTGAGGTGTATGGTCGTCCTGTGCCTTTGCCGAACACGCTCTCGATGCGTTGCTTCTCCGTGCCGGCAGGCAACTCGCTGAGTATCTCGTCGTTATGCACGAAGGTGAACTGCACCTGCGGATAAACCAGCACGATACGATGGTAATCCGTGAGCAGGTTGCGCAACTCTGTTTGGTCGGTCTTGAGGAACTTGCGCCGCACGGGTACGTTGTAAAAGAGGTTCTTCACCCTTATGTTCGTTCCTTGTGGGCACTGGCATGGCTCTTGGTATAGCACTTCCGACCCCGCGATCTCTAATCTTGTACCCATCTCGTCCTCCTCGCGGCGAGTGGTTACCTCTACCTGCGCCACCGCACATATACTCGCTAAGGCTTCTCCCCGAAATCCCATCGTCCGTAGCGCAAACAAGTCAGCCGCCTCGCGTATCTTCGATGTTGCATGTCGCTCAAATGCCATCCGAGCGTCCGTCTCGCTCATCCCTTTGCCGTTGTCCACCACTTGCAGCAATGTCCTGCCTGCATCGCGCACCACCACTTGTATATGCGTTGCTCCGGCATCGAGACTATTCTCCACCAATTCCTTCAAGCATGACGCAGGACGCTGGATAACCTCTCCGGCGGCTATCTGATTGGCAACACTATCGGGTAAAAGATGAATGATGTCCATAGGGGGTGGTAGTTGTCAGTGGTGAGTAATTAGGGGACTGTCCGTGCGCCGGCGTCCCGTCTGCTAATTAGTGGTTACAGCAAGAAATAGAAAGCAAAGAGTAGCAGCACTAGCAGCGCAATCCAAAAGCCCAAACGCGATTGTTTCTTGCGGCGCAGTTCGGTCATATTTTTCTCGTGCTCCTCGCGGAAACTGCCGCGATGCAGTTGGCTATGCTTCTGCTCACGACGCTCGCGGCGCTCCTCCTTCTCCTTATCATAGTAGATAGGGCGGTAGTCCCACTCACGTGGTTTGGGTACTTTGGGGAATAAAATAGACATGGGAAGTTTCCGGTTTCAAGTTTCAGAGAGATAATAAAAAGTTTCAAGTTTCAGGTTTCAAGTGCGATGACTCGTCTAACTAACCTGAAACTTGAAACTTGAAACTATTACGCGTCAGCGTGTTTACTTCACAATAGCTTGGAACTCAGCGTCTTCAGCGAACTTAGCGAACTCGATGTCGTTTTGTGCGCGTGCTTTCAGGCTTGCATCCTTAGCCACAGCCTCTTTCATATTGCTGTAAACAGCGTTGCGGTCGTTGGTGCGCGCACCTACTACGGCTTGCAGATAAGCGGTTACGCCGTTCGGCTCTTTCACGTTAGCCAGGGTCTGACGTGCGCCGGCGTAGTCTTCGTCAAGAATCTGCTGTACGGCAGCGTTGTTGGTTGCGGTTTGCCCGTAAGCGGATTTAGCAGCCTTGTAGTCGCCCTTCATCGTGTAGAGTGTACCCATAGCCGCTGCGAGGTTACCTTGTGTGCCTGCGGCTTTGCCGAAATGCTCTTCCGCCTTAGCCCAGTCGCCATCAGCCATAGCAGCCACGCCGGCGTTGAAGTTCACGTCCGCATTTTGCGGCTCGATTGCCAATGCCTTGTTGTAAGCGCGACGAGCCTCTGCCACATTACCTTGCTCGAAATAGAGCATACCCATGTTGTTGAATGCGCGGAAGTCGTTGAACTGGTCAGCCACTTTCTGATACGTAGCGATTTTCTCTGCGTTATCGTTGGTGAGCGTAGCCGCATACAGCATCTCCTCAACGCTGAGTTGGCTCGGATCGCTCTTCAGGAAGTTCAGAATCTCCTCGTCAGACTTACCAATCAGGTCGGTGGTGAGGATGAGTCGGCTGCGGCGCAGAGCGGGCAGGATCTCATCGGCGATGGTGCTATATACACTGCTCAGGTTCTTGATTTGTGCCTCGCGCTCCTCGGGGTCGGTGTACATGCCCAGCACGCGCAGTACCAACTCCTTGTCCTGCATGTTGCTGTTCTCCAGTAACGCTTGGAAACCTGCCCAGTCCTCAGCAGTGATGTCCGAAGCGATATCGGTATTCACTTTGTCGCGTTTCAGTTGTTTTTGCAGGAACTTCTGTGCGTTCTTCTGACGCTGACCTGCCAGTTTCTCGTTCAGGTCCATACCACCATCGGGAGAAGCGTAACCGCTTACTTCCAGTTTGTTAATCGCCTTACGCTCGTTCTGGTCTGCCTCTTTGATTGCGGCTTGCAGGTCTTTCATCTGTTGGCTCTTGGTCTCCGACGAACGAAGGTTCGACTGTTGAATCAAG
>CAMFEN010000016.1 GCA_945949375.1 uncultured Bacteroidales bacterium
CATATCGACTCTATCCTCTCCGACGGCTATTTCTCCGTCTATGACGGTGCCTTCGAACGTTGCGTCATGGGGCGAGGACTCGCCGCGCAGATAGGCATCAACGCACATTTCGTCGGAGCAGTCCACATCTATGCACCCAAGAGACTCGAGCGGGTCAACATGTTGCGCCCGGACGACGCTTTCCTGCACGAGACAGCCTTCATGGCTGGCACCTTTGCCGTCAACCAAACGACCTACGACGACCAACTCCTCATCGTCTCACTACCCCTTGCGCGCAGGCTCTTTCAGTATGACACACTCACGGTAACGTCGCTGGAGTTGCAGTTAGCCTCCGATAGTCGCTTATCGGCTCGGCGCATGAAAACCCAACTCCGAGAATGCCTCGGCGACGGGTATATCGTCGCTGACCGCTACGAGCAGCAGGCGGATTTCTTCCGTATCCTTAAAATAGAGAAACTGCTCACAGCCCTCTTGTTGGCTTTCATCCTCCTCATTGCATGCTTCAACGTCATCGGATCCCTCTCCATGCTTATCATCGACAAGCAGGAAGACATCCGTATCCTGCAGCACCTTGGCGCAAACAACCAAACCATCCGCCGAACATTCCTCTATGAAGGATGGCTTATCACCACGCTCGGAGCACTTTTCGGACTGCTTGTCGGACTTGCTGTCTGCCTTCTGCAACAACACTACGGATTGCTCAAACTCGGCTCAGGTGTTGACTACGTCATCTCGGCTTACCCCGTCTTGGTGCAAGCCGGTGATGTGCTCGCTGTCGCCGCCATCGTGCTCCTCATGGGCTTCCTCGCCGCATACTACGCCACCCGCAGCCTACGCACCAAAGAGGATGCTCTCATAATTCCTAATTCCTAATTCCTAATTCTCTCATGCAACTCCTTGCCAAAACGTTCAAAGGACTCGAAGACATCCTCGCACAAGAACTCACCGAACTCGGTGCGAACGATATACAGAAAGAGCGCCGTGCTGTCTCTTTCACGGGCGATAAGGCAATGCTCTATCGGGCAAACCTCTGTCTGCGTACTGCCTCACGAGTGCTTGTCCCTATTGCTACCTTCCGAGCCAAAGATGCAGATGCCGTCTATGAGCAGGCGAAAGCCGTCGATTGGAGCCTGTATATGACTGCGAAGACTACTTTCGCTATTGACGCAACCGTCTATTCGGAAACCTTCCGCCACTCGAAGTACGTTACTTATCGCGTAAAAGATGCTATTGCCGACTACTGGATGGCGCGAGAGAACCAGCGTCCGAGCGTCAAAGTAACAGACCCTGACTTGTCGCTGAACGTCCATATCGCCAACGAGACGGTTACTATTTCGCTCGACAGTTCCGGCGAGAGCCTGCACAAACGCGGCTACCGCGCGGCGAACACCGAAGCGCCTATCAACGAAGCACTCGCAGCAGGCATGATTCTCATGACGGGGTGGAGAGGCGAGTCTGACTTCTACGACCCCATGTGCGGATCTGGAACCCTCCTCATTGAGGCGGCACTCATCGCACAAAATATCGCCCCGGGTATCTTCCGCAAGGGCTTTGCCTTCGAGAAATGGCAGGATTTCGACGCTGACCTCTTCGAGGCGATATACAACGACGACTCCCGAGAGCGTCCCTTCGAACACCATATCTATGGCTCCGATGCAGGTTACTATGCTGTGCAGGCTGCACTCAAGAATGTGCAATCTGCTAATCAACAGCGATTTATCTCCGTGCGGCAGATCCGTTTAGAGGAAATCAAACAACCCTTTGGCGCGCAAATCCCATCTGAGGAGAATCCGAAGGCACTACCTATCGTGATGATGAATCCGCCTTATGGCGAGCGACTCGCACAAGATAAAAATGTGCTGCAACTCTACCAAACCATAGGCACCACCCTTAAACATCAGTTTGCAGGGGCAACGGCGTGGATTATCTCTTCGAATGAGGAGGCGTTGAAATGTATAGGACTCAAACCGAGTCAAAAGGTGCACTTGCTCAACGGCGAGTTAGAATGCCTCTTCTGCCGCTACAACCTTTTCTTAGGTACGCACAAGGATTTCAAGACCATGCATCCCTCCAAAGAAAAGAGAGATGAGAAAAAGAATCTCACGCGCAAGAAACCATTTAACAAAGAAAAAAGAAACTCCAACCCATCCCAAGGAGGTGCGCTCTCCAGGCCGCACCCCAAAAAATCCCAAGGAGGTGTCGTCTCCAGGCCGCACCCACAAAAAAAACAATGAGGTGCGGTCTCCCATGCAACTTCCCCGCCCCGCTTGCGGGGAGGGGGCAGGGGGCGGGGCGTTATTTAACCTGAGTTCAATAGAAGATTTTAGTCTTGATTTGTCTAAAATTGTTGAGTGTAGCGAAATAAAGAGCAAATGCTCTGCCTATTATAATAAAGATTTTGCTTAGATTTTTGCTAACAAATAAACGATTAATTACACGTTAAAAAACAAGGACATTTTTGTAAATCAATAGTAAATCGTAACCCCGTGCTATCCATTTCAGACTATAACTACCCTCTGCCCGACGAGCGGATTGCAAAGTATCCCCTGCCGCAGCGCGACCACTCCAAACTCCTTATATATAAAGACGGAGCGGTGTCGGAAGACCGTTTCTTCCGCGTGGGCGACTATATCCCCGCGCAGTCACTCCTTGTATATAATAACACGCGCGTGATACAGGCGCGCCTCGTCTTCCACAAACCCTCAGGGGCGCGCATAGAGATTTTCTGTTTGGAACCCCTTGTGCCGCACGACTATCAGTTGTCGCTCTCGTCCACCGTGGGTTGCACATGGAAGTGCATGATTGGCAACGCCAAGAAGTTCCGTGACACCTCCATCGACCTGCCTTTGCAAGTCGCAGACAGCACCGTCCTACTGCGTGCCGCCAAAGGTGAACAGACCGGCAACACCTTTGCGGTAACCGTCTCGTGGGACGGCGATATGTCTTTTGCCGAGATACTCGATGCCGCGGGCGAGTTACCTAGCCCGCCGTACCTCAACCGACCCACCGAGGAGAGCGATAAAACTACCTACCAGACTGTCTATTCGCGCATCAAAGGCTCCGTCGCCGCCCCCACCGCAGGGCTGCATTTCACGGATGCAGTGCTCGCAGACCTCCGGCAACGAGGCATCAAAACCACCGAACTGACCCTGCATGTCGGAGCCGGCACCTTCCAACCGGTCAAAACAGAAGATGCCAACCTGCATACTATGCACACCGAGATCATCGCCGTGTCACGACAAGCCATCGCAGATATACTTGCTAATTTAGGACATGTCGTAGCGGTGGGCACCACATCCATGCGCACACTCGAGAGCCTCTATTTCCTCGGCTGCATGCTCCATGAGGGCGATACCTCTATGCATGTCCCGCAGTTCATGCCCTATGAACAGGAATGGACACTACCCACAAACGAGGCACTCCATACACTCGTCAACTACCTCGACGACACCCGCCAAGACACGCTCCATGCCGAGACGCAGATTATGATTAAGCCCGGCTACCGATTCCGTGTGGTAGAGCAACTGATAACCAACTTCCACCAGCCCAAGTCCACGCTCCTGCTCCTCGTGAGTGCTTTCGTGGGCGAAGATTGGAAGAAGATATACGACTACGCCCTATCCCACGACTTCCGCTTCCTCTCCTACGGCGATTCCTCCATCCTCTTCCAAAACAACAGCCTAATATCGTAAATCGTAAATCTCACAATGATCGATACCCATTGCCATATAGACGACCCCCAGTATCAAGAGAACCTGCCTACTTTCCTCCAACAGCAGAAAGAGGGTGGGGTAGAAGCCATCTTGGTGCCTGCCGTCGATGTGCATTCTATTGATACCGTACTGCCGCTCTGTGCGCAATACCCCGATTACCTGTTTCCCGCCTTGGGACTCCATCCCGAGGAGGTGAAAGACGATTGGCAGAAACAGTGGCAGACCATCGAAGCGAAAATCCGAGAGACCCACCGCGAGGGAAAACTGATAGCCATTGGAGAGATCGGGCTCGATTACCACTGGGATACCACCTACAAGGAGCAGCAGCAACTTGTCTTCCGCGAGCAACTCCTTCTTGCCCGCCGTCTCAACCTCCCCGTGATGGTACATATCCGCGACGCAATGGAGGATACCTACCGCATCCTCCGCGATGTCGCAATGTACAAAGGAGGGGCGGTCTCCAGGCCGCCCCATAAAGTGTTCGAGGTACCCACTGGACACGCAGAACTACTCCCCCGCCCCGATCGCGGGGAGGCGGGCAAGGGGCAGGGTGTTTGTGGGGATACCCACGTCGCGCCTGCGAATAACTCTCACTTAAATGAAAATGCAGAGGTGCCACTCTTCCCACTCCGTGGTGTTATTCATTGCTTTGCGGGCAGTCGCGAGATGGCGGAGAAGTTCATCGCGCTGGGTTTCTACCTCGGTATCGGCGGAGTGCTGACCTTCAAAAACTGCAAACTCGCAGACACCCTCCGCTACATTCCATTGCACCATCTTGTCTTAGAAACGGATGCCCCCTACATGGCACCGGTGCCCCACCGCGGGCAGCGCAACGAGAGCAGATGGATGACACACGTAGCGGAACGATTGGCGGACATCTATCTGGTCTCCACCGAAGATGTGAAACGCGTAACAACTGCCAACGCAAGAGCACTTTTTGCTATAAAATGAAGAAAAAACAAAAAAAATATCGAAAAACTATTGCAGTTTCAAAAATTTTTCGTACCTTTGCACGTCTTTTCGAGTAAATAGCAGGCTCATGTTACATGAAAATATAGTACTTAGCGGCATAATTAATGGTTAATTACACGATAATTACACGTTAAAAATTGTCCCGCTTTGCTCGAAAAGGTAAGAATTACGGCTAAATTATTAATGTTTAATTACACGATAATTACACGTTAAACTTACTGCCGCGGAATAAATTAATATAGTTCTGCATAGTCCAAAAATGCAAATTGGAGCGAAGCGGAGATTTGTATCTTTGAAAGGAGTAATTTATGGAGCGTTAAACGCGCGCAGCGCGTTTCTGTCGCGGAATAAATTTATATAGTTCTGCATAGTCCAAAAATACAAATTGGAGCGAAGCGGAGATTTGTATTTTTGAAAGGAGTAATTTATGGAGCGTTAAACGCGCGTAGCGCGTTTCTGTCGCGGAATAAATTACGACGTAGGAGAGATGCTCGAGTGGTTGAAGAGGCACGCCTGGAAAGCGTGTAAACTCCAAAAGGGTTTCCGGGGTTCGAATCCCCGTCTCTCCGCAAAACTAACTTATTAACAATCTATTTATTCTCATGAAAAAAGTATTTGCAACCCTTACCGTGCTCGCAATGCTCGCTTTCGGCAGCAATGTTGCATTGGCACAAGAGGAAGCTGCTCCTGCTCAAGAGGCAGCTGTAGAAACTGTTGACGAAGCAGTCGCTCCTGCGGCTGAAGTGGTTGAAGAGGCTGCTCCCGCTGAGGAGGAGGCTACTGGTCTCGTGGCTCTTCACAAAACACTGAAAACCAAATTTATTGAGGGTGGTGCAGGCTTCATGGCTGCTACTTTGCTCTGCTTGGTGTTTGGTTTGGCTCTCTGCATCGAGCGTATTATCTATCTGTCGCTGTCGAAAACTAACACCAAGGTGCTGCTTGCAAAGGTAGAGAAAGCCCTGAACGAAGGCGGCATTGAGGCGGCTTTAGACGTTTGCCGTAATACACGCGGTCCCGTTGCAAGTATCTTCTATCAGGGTCTAAGCCGCTACAACGAGGGCGTTGACGTAGTAGAAAAGACGGTTGCTTCCTACGGTGGCGTACAGCTCGGTCTGCTTGAGAAGAACCTCTCTTGGATCTCCCTCTTCATCTCTATCGCTCCGTCCTTGGGATTCTTGGGTACCATCATCGGTATGATCGCAGCATTCGATAAGATTCAACAAGTAGGTGATATCTCGGCTACTGTCGTTGCCGGTGGTATCAAAGTCGCTCTGTTGACCACCCTCCTCGGTTTGATCATCGCTATCGTACTCCAATTGTTCTACAACTATATCCTCAGCCTTATCGAGGGGCTCGTTAACGAAATGGAGGATTCTTCCATTAGCCTCCTTGACCTCGTTGTTGAGTTCGACAAGAAGCAGGCAAAATAAATAACGAATTTCAATGCAGAGACTCCTTACTGCCATTGGAACTTTTAGAACCATTGTAAAACTATAAAAGTATATTCGTTATGAAAAACTATAAATTATTGCCTAAAATTACCCTTTGGGTGCTCCTTATCATAGGTGTCATCTTCTCGGTGATGTTCTATGCAGGAGGCTCCGCAGGTACCCACGAGGTGGCAGGCGACTTCTTGGACATCCCAAAATTCTCTGACCTCTTCCTCGCTTGGAACTATATCCTCCTCGCTATCGTCATCGTGGTTACCCTCGGCGTAGTGATTGGTGAGTTCGTCAAGAACTGCAAGTACGATAAGAAAAAAGCCATTGTTTCCCTCTGCGTTGTCTTGGGATTCGTCGCACTCATTGCACTCTGCTGGTTCTTGGGTAGCCCCGAGAAAATTGAAATCGTTGGTTATGAAGGTACCGACAACCAAGGCTTTATGGCACAGTTGAGCGACGCAATCATCTATCTGTGCTACATCCTTGCCGGTGGAACGATCATCTCCATGATTGGCGGACTCATTTATACTCGTACACTCAAGTAATTTGGTAACTCCCTAAATTTGACAAATTAGTCATGGCAAAGAAAATCCCACAGATAAATGCCTCTTCAATGGCGGATATCTCTTTCTTGCTATTGATATTCTTCTTGGTTACCACCAGTATGGATGTCAACCAAGGTTTGGCACGACGTCTGCCCGCACCCGTTCCACCCGACCAAAAAGTCGAGAACACGGATATCAACAAACGTAACCTGATGGTCGTAAAGATCAACTCGGCGAACCAGTTGATGGTGCAAGGACAACTGCTGGATGTCAAGCAATTGAGAGCTAAAGCCAAAGAGTTTATCAAGAACGAGAACGACGATGCTACATTGCCCAAACTCGTGGAGGAGGATTTCGGTGAGCCTATCGGTGTAGTCAAATATACCAAAGACCACGTGATCTCCGTACAAAACGATGTGGATACGCAATACCAAGCATACCTCGACGTTCAGAACGAACTTGTAGCGGCATACAACGAACTGCGTGACGAATGCGCACGCCAGTATTTCCACAAAGGCTACGCCGAGTTGGACGAGGATCAACAGAAGCAAGTGCAAAAAGTCTATCCTCAGAAAATTTCCGAGGCTGAGCCGAAAAACTATGGAGGAGAATAACTATGGCAAAGATTCGTAGAAATGACAAGCGCGAGATGCCTGCTCTCAACACATCTTCGTTGCCCGATATCATCTTCATGCTCTTGTTCTTCTTTATGTCCGTAACCTCTATGAAGGAAGTTTCCTACAAGGTACAATTCAAAGTACCACAGGCTACGGAGTTGGTGAAGTTGGAAAAGAAATCACTCGTGCGCTACATCTACGTAGGTACACCTACCGCAGAGTTCCGCAAACAGTATGGAGCAGAAACACGTATCCAGTTAGATGATGCCTTTGCTGAGACCAACGAGATTGGTGAATACATCGTCAACGAGCGTTCTTCGATGAAAGAGCAAGACCAAGGTCTGATGACCGTATCTATCAAAGCTGACAAAGAAACGCGAATGGGTGTTATTGCTGACATCAAGCAAGAACTCCGTCGTGCTTACGCACTCAAAATCAGTTACGCTTCTACACAACGTACCAGTTTCTAATACATATATAGAAATAATCAATTACAACAGACGGCTATCATATCAGATAGCCGTCTGTTGTAATTATTATGCGTGTTATTATTAGGCTGCTGTGCACAGCAATAATTCCTATTACCTCTAAATGATCTCCCACGACAATTGCATCTTTCTGCCAAAAATTGTCCAAATAGAAAAAATAGTGTACGTGGAAACTTAAAAAGTAATAAAGTTTCCGATTTTTATGTTATGTAACATACTTTGGCACGGTTATTGTCATTGATGAACTCGGTATGACTGATATGAAAGAAGAGATATTGAAAGTGGCGGCAGAGAAGATGCAGAATGTCGGTATTCGCTCATTATCGATAGATGACATTTGCAGGCTGCTGGGCATGAGCAAGAAGACTTTTTATGTCTATTTTGAGACAAAAGAGATGCTGGTGGAAGAAATCCTACGGCGACAAGAGCAATCGTTGACGGATGCTGTAACTCGTTCGGCAGAAGGCAAGACCATAGCACAACTTGTAGCGAATTGGATTCGGTCGGCACCTATCTTGAAACAACATATGCAGACACCGCCCCTGCTCTACGACCTAAAGAAGTACTATCCGCAGCAGTTTGAGCAACACCAACAGAACCTGCATACGTGGATTTGCCGTTTCTTAGAGCGTCTGCTATCGAAAGGTATAGAAGAAGGCTTCTTTCGAGCGGACATAGATGTACCCACCACGGCGCTGTTTATTGCAACCATACACCACCACATGGTGAATGCTGCCTTAGAACATCCGGAGCAAAGCGAAGACCTGCGACGTATCAACCATCAAGCCATGGACATCATCATGAGAGGTGTGCTGACGCAGGAAGGGATGAACCAATTAAAAAATAATGAATAAAGAATAAAGCGCAATACGGCTATTCAAAACTAATTAGTCCTTCATCCTTTATCCTTTATCCTTGCTCCAAATAAATATACTAACCCAAACTATATAATTTTAAACAATGAAGAAACAATTATTTTCAGTACTGTTGCTTGCGCTGATGGTGAGTGCAAGTGCAGTGGCAGAAGACCATGTGATGGCGGCAACGCGTCCTGCGCCGAAGCGCGACGTGCCTGCGGAGTTGAGCCTGAGCGTGGAGGAAGCACAGAACTATGCGGTAGAGACCAATCGGTCGCTACGCAACTCGAGTATGGCTATCCAAGAGGCGTATGCTCAGCGTTGGCAGACGATAGCACAGATGTTGCCGCAGGCGGATTTCTCGTGGCAGTTGCAGACGATGTTGGATACCGCTGGCAATGTGTATAAGATGAACTTTGGCGGTGCCTCGATGAGTTTGCCGAATAGCACGATAGGAATCTCCGCCTCGATAGGTATCAACGGGCAAGCTGTAGTCGGTGCATTGCTGAACAATGTGGCGATAGATATGCAGAAACTGGCTTACGAGCAGAACGAGTTGGATTTGCGTGCAAACGTGGTGTCGTCGTATGCATCGGTGCTGGTGATGCGCGATATCGTTACGCTGTTGGATAGTTCGCTTAGCAACGTGGAGCGTTTGGCAGAGATGACGCAGCGTTCGGTAGATGTGGGTGCCGCAGAGCAGACCACCGCAGACCAAATCAAGGTGCGTGTGAATGCGCTGAAGAACAGCATCAACAGCAACAAGCGGAATGTGGTGCTGGCGGAAAACTCGCTGAAAGTGCTGCTGGATGTGCCGGTGGAGACGCAACTGACGCTTTCGACGACGCTGGACGATATGCTCTCGGCGGAGCAGGTGCTGAACTTGTTGGGCGAGGAGTTTGTGCTGGAGAACAATGTATCGTATCGTCAGTTGGAGAAGAATGTGGATTTGGCAAAGAAGAATGTGCATATGGCAGCCTGGGCATACGGTCCGACCGTGGGCGTGGGCTACCAATACTCTCAGAAAGGCAATATCCCGCCGCAAGATGGCTTCCAATTCAACATGCAGCCGCCTCATGTTGTGGCAGTGAGCGTAACAATGCCGCTATGGTCATCGGGCAAGCGTGCGGCAGGAGTAACGGAGAAGAAGATTGCGTTGGAGAAAGCCCGCAACACGCTGGCAGAGACCACTGACCAACTTGGTATTCAGAACCAGCAATTGCGGTTTAACCTGCAGAACGCCTATGAGACCTACCTGAATGAGAAAGAGAACATTGATGTAACGCAGCGTGTGTTCCACTCGACGACGAACAAATATCAGTACGGAGCGACCTCGAACCTTGAATTGGTGAACGCGAGCAACGATGTGATTAGCGCACAATCGACCTATGTGCAGGCTGTGCTGACGCTGGTGAACGCAGAACTGGAACTATCGAAATTCTTGAATAAGTAAATTAAAACCCAAACGAACAATATGAAGAAGATTAGTATTTTGGCGGCAGCCCTATTGATAATGGTGGGCTGCGGAAAACAACAAGAGGCTACTACCAGCGGTAGTGGCGAAGGCGAGCGCGTAGAGGTGGTGGAACTGACTACGCTGCACCCCCGTGAGATTCAGCGCGAGATAACCGTTTCTTCGAACCTACAAGGCTATGAGACGGTGAATATCGCTCCCTCGCTGACGGGCAAAATAGAGCATATCTATGTGGAAGTAGGTGATAAAGTGCGCAAGGGCGACTCGCTGGTGCGTATGGATCAACAGCAGTACAAGACCACGGCATACACCATCGCCAACCTTGAGACCGAGATGCGTCGTATGGAGGGCTTGATTCAGACAGGGTCGGTGTCGCAACAGCAGTACGACCAGATGAAGTTGTCGCTCGATCAGACGAAAGAGAGCTATAAGTTCATGCGCACGAACACGTATGTGCAAGCGCCTTTCACGGGCGTTATCTCGGCGAAGAACTACGAGGACGGTGAATTGTACGGCGGTCAGCCGATTGTGGTGCTGACGCAGGTAAACAAACTGAAGACACTGGTGGCTATTCCCGAGTCGTATATCCCGCAGGTGAAAGCAGGCATGCGCCTCTCGCTCCGCACGGAGGTGTATCCTGACCGTGAGTTCCCCGCTACGATAGAGGTGGTGTATCCGACGGTGGATGCAGCGAGCCATACGTTCCAAGTGAAAGTGGTAGTGAACAACGAGCAGGGGCTGCTCCGTCCGGGTATGTATGTCAACGCTACGCTCGGTTTGGGCAAGGCAACAGTGATTACCGCTCCCTATCAGGCAGTGCTGAAACTGATTGGTGCGAACGACCGCTATGTCTTTATCAACAACAACGGCTATGCACAGCGTGTATCGGTTGAGATGGGACAACGCTTCGGCGATGAGGTGGAGATTTCCGCACCGGAGATAGTAGAGGGCGTGGAACTCGTAACGAAAGGTGAGGCTCGTCTGGTGGATGGCGTGAAAATCAGATATTAAACCTAAAAACGAAACTAAGATGGCTATATATAAGACAGCGGTGCAAAAGCCCGTTACCACAGCCCTTATCTTCTTGGCTGTGATAGTGATAGGTGTGTTCAGTTACCTGCAACTGCCTATCGACCAGTTCCCTGAGATGGACCCGCCGTATGTAACGGTGATGACTACCTATCCGGGAGCATCCGCCTCCGAGGTGGAGAGCAATGTTACCAAGGTGATGGAGAACTCGCTCAACTCGGTGGACCACTTGAAGGAACTGACCTCTAAATCAAAGGATAACATCTCCTCGGTAACGATGGAGTTTGAGTGGGGGACCGACTTAGACGAGGTGCTCAACGATGTTCGCACCTATGTGGATATCGTGAAGGATAACCTGCCGGACGGTTGCTCCAACCCTATTGTGTTGCGTCTGAGCACCAGCATGATGCCTGTGATTCAGTATGCTGTGATGGCTGGTGAGTCCTACCCCGCGCTGGATAAGTTGCTGGACGATGAGATTATCCCGCAGTTGAACCGCGTGGATGGTATTGGTAACCTTACCGTGTCCGGTGCACCTGACCGCTATGTGTATGTCTATCTCGACCAGCAGAAACTCGATGCCTACGGACTGACCGTAGAGACGGTGGGGCAGATGATCTCCGCCAATAACCTGAACATGTCGTCCGGTACAGTGAAGTTAGCGAAAGAGCAATACCAGATGGAGGTACGCTCGGAGTACGCTTCCTCGGATGAGATAAACAATATCGTGGTAACCACTACGGCAGACGGTCGTCAGGTTTTTGTGCGCGATATTGCCACGGTGAAAGATACCATCAAGGAGTTGTCGCTGGATGAGAAGACCGATGGTCGCGAGTGCGCTCGTCTGATGGTAACCAAGCAGACTGGCGCGAACACCGTGCAGATTTGTAAGGATGTGCGCAAAGAGATTGCCCGTATTCAAAAGACGCTGCCTTCGGATGTGCAGTTTAAGTTGATTTACGACTCGTC
>CAMFEN010000017.1 GCA_945949375.1 uncultured Bacteroidales bacterium
TCATGCACTACCGATGTGCTAATGCCGCAGTACCGAATTGCGCTGCAAAGGTACAGCTTTTTTTTTATATATGCAAATTTTTGCACGATTTTTTAGTAGATTTCTACCATCTCGCGTTTCACGCGGCGCGTGATTTGGTCTTTCCGCAAGGGGTGTACTCCCTCTGTCTGAACGGAAGTAACGCGCTGCGTGGCGAGGGCTTTGATGGGTATCTCCATCTGACGACTACCTACTATGCTTGCGTCGCAGTCCATGTTCTTTTCCAAGATATAGATATGCCCGTTTTTCCACTGGTAGATGGTGTTGAAATCAATGTGCGCATTCATCTTGCGCAGGCGAAAACGCTCTATCTGCTCATCACCCATGTTGAAGATATTCAGGATGCGCAACATGTCCGCATCCAGTTTCTTGCCAAACGGCACATTCAGATATAGGTCGCTATGTTCCGAAAAACGACGTACGGACAGCGTTTGTGAGTCAAGGATGTAATGGCGTGTGATGGCGTATCTCACGATACCGAAGTAGTTCTTTTTCTCCACATGGGTGAGCACGGTCTCGCCTTCGTTCTCGTTGCTGACCGTCCAGTTGCGGATGTCATCCACAAAATGCTCGAAGTCGTACTTGATATTACCCATGTCGAACAACATACGATGAACCACCACGCCCGAATCTACACTATTGGCTGCCTCGCGCATACGCAGGTCGTATTTCTCTAATGTCTGCGTAGCGAAAACGGTATCCACACGCCGCCGAATGGCGGGGTTGAAGAACCGCTTGCAATACTCGCCCGCGAACTGCACGGAGTCTTTGTTGTTCTTCCGTGCTTCCGGCAGTACCACCACGGAGGCTATCATCTGCTCCATACCCCATGCCTCGCCATCCGAATCCATTCGTGCATCACTCACCACATGGTACTTGCTCGGCTCGTCGCTGAAGTCTTCCTGCATGCGGACGTACACCTGATGGAGCAATGCTGCCATCTGTTTGCGCTTGTTCTTTTGTTTGTTGGCTTTCGCTGCCACCACGGTTTCTTCCAGTGCGATGGGCTGCTCGCGAAGGACTACCACCGCCGAATCACTCGGCGTGAACACACGCAGAGGCAACACCTGCTTCTCGTAGCCGATGAAGGAGACGACCACGGTACTTGTCTCGGGCAGGTCTGTACTAAAATGGAAAAAACCTTGGTCGTTGGTCGCGGCGCCCGCCACGGGGTCTTCCTCGGGATAGACGGTGGCGTAACCGATACCTCTGCCGTCAATATCTACTACACGACCTTGATAATCTGTGGAATACACCATTCCGGCAAATAGCAGCAAAACAAATAATCCTATTTCCTTTTTCATTGTTAAAGTTTATTTTTGGTAATGATATACGAGTTGAACCATATTGTTTATCAAACGCAAGCCCCTAAGGGGCGACATAAAACAGCGTAGGGGCTTGCCCTTACGTATGCAAAATGTCCTTAAACGCAAGCCCTGTAAGGGCGATATAACTCAATTTTGAATCTCGGGGTCAACATGTATAACATTGCCTTATTTTTCTCGAATTTCTATTTTGTCTCGTTTCACAGATACGGGTTATAGTCTTTCTCGTGTCCGATGGTAGTGGAGTAGCCGTGCCCGGGATAAACCACCGTTTCATCGGATAGGGTGGTCAGTTTCTTCAGCGACCGAATCAGCATACTCATGTCTCCTCCAGGCAGGTCGGTGCGCCCAATAGACTCTTGAAATAGGGTGTCGCCCGTGAATAGCCATTTCTCAGAAGGTAAGTAGTAGCATACCGAGTCCTCTTTATGTCCGGGCGTGCGCAGTACCTGAAAACGCATACCGCCTGCCTCCAATTCTCCCTCCGCGGGGAATATAATAGGACTTATCCCATATGCTTCCTGTACAAAATCTATGCCACACACATGGTCGGTATGTGTATGGGTGATGAGCAATGTAACGGGGACAAGTTTCTCAGAACTTAGGAATGTTCTTAATCGTTCCTCCTCGCGCTCGCCGTACATACCGGCGTCTATCAGCACGCACTCTTGTTTCCCTGCTTCCCACAACACATAGGTGCATTCGCGGTAGGGATTGAAATAAAAAGTCTTAAGTTGTATCATAACGGCAAGTAAATCACGCGTTTGGTATCGAACCACTCTCCGCGGAAGAGGGTACTAATCTCGGTTATTTCTGCGCGTTTTTGGAATGGACGCAACTCTTCTCTCAGGTCGCCGCCTTTCAGCACAACCAACCCATTGGGTACTGCGTTGCGTTGTTTATTGCTTACATTTTTCTGCACCAGCCTGACAAGGTCGGGTAGGGGCATAACGGCTCTGCTCACTACAAAGTCAAACTTCCGTCTCTCCTCTTCAGCACGCTCTTGGATACACTCCACATTCATCAGCCCCAACGCGTTTGCCACTTTTATCTTCTTCCCGAGGGAGTCGATCAGCGTGAAACGACATTCCGGAAACAGTATCGCCAACGGAATCCCGGGGAATCCGCCGCCTGTGCCTACATCCAATATCTCTGTATGGGGCTGGAAGGGTAGCACTTTGGCGATGGCGAGCGAGTGTAGCACATGATGTTCGTAAAGGTTATCTATATCCTTTCGAGAAATCACATTTATCTTGCTGTTCCAGTCGCGGTATAGTACATCAAGAGCAGCAAACTGCTGCTCTTGATGCTCGGTTAGTTGAAAATAATCGGAGATAATCATTGTGGATAAGAGATTATCGTTTAATCTGCCATGTTGGTAAATACATTCTGCACATCCTCATCCTCCTCGATACGGTCAATGAGTTTCTGCACTGATTCGCGTTGCTCATCGGTCAGTTTCTTCGTGTCGTTCGGAATACGGACAAATTCGCAACTCTGCACCTCAAAACCATTGTCTTCCAAGTACTTCTGCATGTTCACTGCCTCGTTGAAGTCCGAGTAGATAACGATGGTGTTCTCTTCTTCATCTACGCCCAACTCCTCTACGCCGAAGTCGATGAGTTCCAATTCCAGTTCATCCAAGTCAATGCCCTCTTTCATGCCGATGGTGAAGCATGCCTTGCGGTCGAAGAGGAATTGCAGCGAGCCCTGTGTCCCCAGCGTGCCGCCGTGCTTGGTGAAGTAAGAACGGATGTTGGCTACGGTACGCATGTTGTTGTCAGTGGCGGTCTCCACGAAGATGGCAATGCCATGTGGACCGTATCCTTCGTAGTTAATCTCCTTGTAACCTTCCGAGGACTTGTCGGTCGCTTTCTTGATAGCGCGGTCGATGTTATCCTTCGGCATGTTCTCACGCTTACATTGCTGAATCAATGTGCGGAGACGGGGGTTGGAATCAGGGTCAGGTCCGCCGTCGCGGGCTGCTATTGTGATTTCTTTACCGAGTTTGGTGAATGTACGGGCCATATGACCCCAGCGTTTCAATTTGGTCGCTTTGCGATATTCAAATGCGCGTCCCATAATATGTACCTTGTATTATTAGTTAATAATTTATTGTAGTTGCATCTTGTCTTTTGCTAACGAGTCCGTGGGTAATTGGCTAGCCTTAATGCTATCTTCCAACTGACGTAGTTGGGTTGAATCTGCATGTTCTAATATAGTCTCAACCGTTACTTCCTCAAAAGTGATATTAAATTCTACACGACGGTTTTTCTCGCGTCCCGCTTTCGTTTTATTGTCAGCAATCGGCATTTCATCACCGAATCCCTTGGCAGTCATGCGCCCTGCGGGAACGCCCTTCCCGATGAGATAGTTCATTACGGCGTTAGCGCGTTTCTCACTCAGTTCCTTATTAAGTTTTGCCTTACCTACATTGTCGGTGTGTCCTTGCACCTCAATAATAAAGTCAGGATTATCAATAAAGGTTTGTGCGATCTGGTCAAGTAATGGATATGATTTCTTTTTGATAGTTGCTTTACCATTATCAAAAGCAATACCCTTCATTGCCTTTTGCAGCAGGGTGCGCACTTCGCGTTTCACCTCAGGACAACCTTTGTTTATGGCAGGTCCGGCTGTTGTCGGACATTTATCTTGCCAATCGGGCACGCCGTCGCCGTCGGTATCTAATTCGCAACCATTTGCATCAATGAAACCACGTGCTTCCATCGGTGTGTTGGGGCATAGGTCGCGCCAATCTGGCACGCTATCACCGTCGCTATCTAACTCACAGCCTTTTTCGTCTACTAACCCGATGGCTCCTGCGGGCGTGTTCGGACATTCGTCTAAGTAGTCAGGTACACCATCTCCGTCGGTGTCCAACAAACAACCACGTTCGTCAATAAATCCCTTGGCCTCCAACGGTGTGCCGGGGCAATCGTCGCGCCAATCGGGCACGCCATCCCCATCGGTATCCAGTTCGCAACCCTTTTCGTCCACGAGCCCCAATGCCTCTTTCGGTGTGTTTGGACACTCGTCTTCATAATCAGGCACACCATCTCCGTCGCTATCTATCGGGCAGCCCAAGGTATCTATCAAACCGTATGCCTTCTCAGAGGTGAACGGACATTTGTCCAAGTAATCGGGAATACCGTCACCATCGCTGTCTATCGGGCAGCCCAAGGCATCCACTTTCACATTCTTGGGCGTATTCGGACACATGTCAAATTGGTCAAACACACCATCTTTATCCTTATCTTTTTTATGATTGGTCCCCCATACGATGCTAAAGCCCAATGCGGCATTCACACCTTTCATATGATAGGGAATAGGTATAGATTTTGTATAAACAGTAGGAATGTAATCCAGTGCAAGTGTCAAGTTAACGCCATCGTAAGGCATAAAACTTAATCCCGCGCCGATACTGCTATAGTGTCCGTTATCCACAAGGGAGTAGGAAAGGGCTAAGTTGAACCAGTTGCACGGACGCAACGCCGCACCAATGGTAACCTCCTCATATAGTTTACGGTTGTACAAACGTGTGCGAGATAATATTCCCACACCAATGCGGTTATCCCAGAAATTGGCATCCACACCCACGTTCAGTTTCATGCTCACCATATTGGTAAACCCGCCTTTCTTGCTACCTACTCGGGCGGCATCAAGCAATCCCGCTGCATTGTTTTTTACATCGCTTAATAGGCTGTCGGTGCTAAACACGCCATCTACCACATAGTCTCCGTAGTCAAAATCGCCCACACCTACAAACGTGGTATCTATGCTGGCAGACATCTTCGCACTGGTCTTCTTGCCCCAACTGATGAATCCTAAATCATTCACCGCTGCTGTAATCTGCACTTGTTCAATGGGCTTATAGGTAAAACCTATGTCAATGGCTCCGCCGTATCCCGCAGGCTTCACAAAAGTGCCAATGGTGGACATCAAATCTCCGTTTTCAAGCGGTAATAGCGAACTGAAGTCACTGGAGATTATATCCTGTATGGTCGCTCCGTCAGGGATCGCAGACATATTCAATGGACCGGCAAGCTCCACATCCATTTGACCGTTGAAGTGCCACTCATCAATGGAAGCATTCAGGTCAAGCGTATTGGCATTGATGCGCGCATGAGCAGTTCCCATCAAGAATTTCAACTTACCACCGACTGTCCATTCATCATTTATCTTATGCGAATAACCGAATGCCAACTCCGTGTAAACATTCACGTTTGTCCCAAAGCCGCCTAAATTGAAATAGTTATTGCCGCCAGAGATGTCTTCCATACCGCCTCCCAGCATGAAATGGAAGAAATCGCGTGGGATGCTTCCACCCATGTCAAGGTGCTCCATAATGCCGAACGTGAAATAGCCTTTCTCTTTCACGCGGAAACCGAAGCCCAAGATATCCATCGTCGCCTCACCGTCAATCAGCGTTGTTTTGCGGGGTTTCTTTAAGAATGCGTCTCTATTGGCATCTGGGTGTAGTACGGTAATAGTGGAGTTCGGATCCTTCGGATTGGTGAACACGAAGTCGCTCATCGAAAAGGAGTTATTCCCTATCCAAAAACTGGTGTACCCCAATGGCGTGAAGTTCAGATAGCCGTTGCTTACCGGCTGAAAAGCAGGGTTCACCAAATGGCGCATTGGTGCGTTTTCCAAAAAGTACAACGTATTAACCTGCTGTGCGTTTGCAACCGATGCTGTTAATAGAAGGACTGCTGCTAATATTTTCCGAAATTGTTTTTTCATACGATCTTCCTCCTAATTTATCAGTTATTGGTAAAATTAAATACGGCTCCCAATTTCGCGCCTATACCTATTTGAAGTTTGAGACGTGAATCATCGGTAATGCGAATCTTGAAATTCTCATCGCTCTCAAAGGCACTATGCAGCGACTTATCATCTACAATCACCGTGTACGATAAAGCTTTCAACTCCTCAAACCGTTCTAACTTCTCTTTGGTGATGTTTATCGCATCTTCCAAACTGCCCGGCTGGCTGATAATCATCTCGCCTTCTGCGCCAACCGCGTATTCGGGGGCTTTTATAAATAATGTGTCGTTTTGAGTCAGGCGTAGCGGTTCGCCCGTGCGATCATCTATGATAACATGACCATTGGAGTCAAGACAGCAGAGTACCATACGCACATCCAAGGGCAACCTATTCTCTATCTTCAGTTGTACATATAGATCGCTTTGTTTTACGCTATCTATCAGGCTTATCGAATCCATTAACCCTGCTATATTTAGGTTGATATTTTCTATTGTATCGCTATATGCCGCATACAAACCTTCGTTGAAAATGAACGGCACATCAACATCTATGTTCATGTCTAATTTTGTCGTCGGGGTCAAACGAGTCTGTTCGGTCAAGGTCTTATCGAAATCGATATACCAATGCCATGCCATCACATCCGGAGTCCCTGTAAACAAACGATCTACTCGCCCATGTTCTGCCTCTTTGTTGAAGACTATATCCAATACAATCGAATCGCCGATGGTTGACGGATTCTGATCCATCCATACATTATCGCGTACGGCTTCAAAAGCATCGCGGGGATACTTATAGGAGTGTTCGCGATTATCGCCAAATTCAGCGTAGTGTGTCTGACCATCACGAGAGGTTACGTACAAGTATTTTCCGTTGAATACCAACGGACCCGCCAACTCGTGAGTTACATGAATATTGATTAGCGGATCGGCCACGGGCAAACAGATATCTTTCATCGTGCTCCAGTTCCCGAAGATGCTATCCATCGAAATGCTCCCCTCGTCGCGCATCTTATTCGAGCTCTCGAACATACCCCATAGGGCGGTGTATTCAATAAACTGTACCCTCATCCCGAATATTACGGCCATATCAGTTACGATAGGTCGTCCTTTCGCGTTTTTTGGGACGGTCATGTATATCTCCACATCCATAGAAGAACCATTCACCACATTTGTATTCGAGCATGGTTGTGTATGATCAGATCGGAAGAGCACACGTCTGTGTATGATCTTTCACCAAATCCAAACTAAAATCTTTCAGTACGATAGGCATGGTCATTCCATAATCTATAGTCCCTTCTTGTTTGGACTTGTCGTACAATTTCTGCCGATTGCCGCTTTTGGCAACATACTCCTTGCCAAGCACTAAGACCACTGAATCAACCCACTCAAAAGGCGTGGAACTATTCTTTCGCAGTAAGAAACCTTCAAAATTTGCCTCAATAATGTAAGCACTATCAATTCGTTCCGAAGACAGTTCATCGTTAATCCCATCATACCTCATGCTCATCGTCGTCGGAATCATCAATGAGAAATCCTTATCCGGCAATCCGCACACAGAGTCTTTCGGTAAACCGGGATAATCTGCCCGCAGACGTTCCATCTGAGCATTCAGAGAATCATACAGATATACCGTCTGATCTGCATTAGAGACGTATTGCGTAAAATCTATGGCATGGAAATCCTCAAAGCGGTCATAATCATAATGAAGACAAAGCACACCATCGTTCCGAAAATACAACATCTCAGGACTATTGGCACCCAAGATATCCGATAACGCCACGCTCATAGAACCTACAGGAAGAGCCACGCCCAACTCTACCTCAGAGGTAGTATCAATGTTGTTCAAATCAACATCAGCGCGACAGCCTATCAGGCTTAAACACACCGCAAACATCACAAGTAAATACTTGCTAATGGCACTTTTGCCCAACAATTGTTTTGTATTCATATTTGTCAACATATCATAAAGCAATTAAATTCCATATTCTTACCGATTACAGCCCGCAAAATTACTACTTTTTTTTGAATTGCGCAAATAATTGTATAAAAAACTTTCAATTTATCAGTAATTCAATAAGAAATGAACATCCGGCTGCTACACAAATGCACCGAACAAGAAAACCTGTTCTGTTACCGTAAAAAATAGCAATCTGTTAGCAGAATAGAATATGTAATATCAAAAAGTCAAACTGTATAAATAACAGTTTTAATAATGTTTTAGTAAGGGTTAAGTAAGGGTCTAATAAGGGTCTAACCTCATTATGTCTATAAAATAAAAAATATCAAAATGTCATTATTATCCAAAAATAAATATCATTCCGTTCAAGGAGGTGCGGTCTCCAGACCGCACCCTGTCCGGGTGCGCAGGCGTCCTCGCCTGCTGTAAAGAGGAGACATGCAACTCCACCGGGTGCGCAGGCGTCCCCGCCTGCTTTCAAGGAGGTGCGGTCTCCAGGCCGCACCCTAACAGATGGCTAAATAGGTCCCCCTCCCCGCAGCAAACCGAAAACATAAAACGAAAAACGACCTCATCCCTCGAATGTGCCTTTTTACCATTGAAATTGTAAAAAAATCCTTAAAAACTTGCAAGTCTCAAAAAAAAGTAGTACCTTTGCAGCCCCATATTGAGAATAATAGGATGTAGAGCCGATATAAGCAAATATCCTAAGCTGTCAAATTGTAATGAATTGATGAATAACTACACGGAAATTATACATTAAAAAACATAACAACAACAAACAATGGACAACAAAAAACGAGTTTACACCTTCGGAAACGGAAAGGCTGAAGGTAATGCCCAGATGCGTGAAGTGCTGGGCGGTAAGGGCGCTAACTGCGCCGAGATGAACTTGGTAGGTGTGCCCGTTCCTCCGGGATTCACTATCACGACCGACACCTGCAACGAGTACTATCAGGTAGGGCAGGAGAAGATTATGGAGCTCCTGAACGATGAGGTGCTGGCTGCCGTAAAGCATGTAGAGGACTTGATGAACTGCAAGTTCGGCGACCCCGCTAACCCGCTGCTCGTCAGTGTTCGCTCGGGTGCGCGCGCTTCCATGCCCGGTATGATGGACACCATCCTCAACCTCGGTCTGAACGACACCGTAGCAGAGGGTATGACCAAGAAAACCAACAACCCCCACTTCGTTTACGACTCCTACCGCCGCTTCGTACAGATGTACGGAGACGTAGTGCTTGGCATGAAGCCCGTCAACAAAGAGGATATCGACCCCTTCGAGGCTATCATCGAGGAAGTAAAAGAGATTCGCGGTATTAAGTTGGATAAGGACTTGAACGTGGACGAGTTGAAGCTCCTCGTAGCCCGCTTCAAGACGGCTATCAAAGAGCAGACCGGCAAGGACTTCCCCACCGACCCGATGGAGCAACTATGGGGCGCTATCTGCGCTGTGTTCCGCAGCTGGATGAACGAGCGTGCTATCCTCTATCGTAAGATGGAAGGCATACCCGACGAGTGGGGTACCGCTGTTTCCGTCATGGCGATGGTGTTCGGTAACATGGGCGAGACCTCGGCTACCGGCGTTTGCTTCAGCCGCGATGCCGCTACCGGCGAGAACATCTTCAACGGTGAGTACCTTGTGAATGCACAGGGCGAGGACGTGGTAGCAGGTATCCGCACCCCGCAACAGATCACCCTCGAGGGCAGCCGCCGCTGGGCAGCGCTTCAAGGTATCTGCGAGGAAGAGCGTGCAAGCAAGTATCCTTCTATGGAAGAGGCTATGCCTGAGTTGTACAACGAGTTGAACACCATCCAACAGAAGTTGGAAGACCACTACCGCGATATGCAGGATATGGAGTTCACCGTACAAGAAGGCAAACTCTGGTTCTTGCAGACCCGTAACGGTAA
Source organism: uncultured Bacteroidales bacterium (assembly GCA_945949375.1). Classification (GTDB taxonomy): domain Bacteria; phylum Bacteroidota; class Bacteroidia; order Bacteroidales; family Paludibacteraceae; genus Colicola. The sequence goes on from CAMFEN010000017.1 coordinate 9,996, forward strand.
GCGCACCGGTACCGCCATGGTAAAGATTGCGATGGATCTGGTACGCGAAGGTGTTATCACCGAAAAAGAGGCTATCCTTCGCTGTGAGCCGCAGAAACTGGATGAACTGCTGCACCCCGTATTCGACAAGGCGGCGCTCAAGAAAGCAAAGGTTATCACCCAAGGTCTGCCTGCCAGCCCGGGTGCCGCTTGCGGTCAGATTGTATTCCACGCTGACGACGCACAAGAGTGGCACAAAGATGGGCACAAGGTTGTGATGGTGCGTATCGAGACTTCGCCTGAGGACTTGGCAGGTATGTCTGCTGCAGAGGGTATCTTGACCGCACGTGGTGGTATGACCAGCCACGCAGCCGTAGTGGCTCGTGGTATGGGTAAGTGCTGCGTTTCGGGTGCAGGTGCCATCATCGTGGACTATAAGGCAAAGACCCTGACTATAGAGGGCGTTACCTACCACGAGGGCGACTATATCTCGCTCAACGGCTCTACCGGTCAAGTGTATGCAGGTGAGATTCCTACCCGCGCCGCAGAACTCTCCGGCGACTTCAAAGCACTCATGGACCTTTGCGACAAGTACACACACTTGCAGGTGCGCACCAATGCCGACACGCCCCACGATGCACAGGTCGCTCGCGACTTTGGTGCAAAGGGTATCGGTCTGACCCGTACCGAGCACATGTTCTTCGAGGATAAGAAGATTGTTGCTATGCGTGAGATGATTCTGGCGAAGGACACCGAGGGACGCGAGAAAGCATTGGCGAAACTGTTGCCCTACCAGAAGGCTGACTTCAAGGGTATCTTGGAGGCGATGGACGGCTTCCCCGTCAACATCCGTTTGCTCGACCCGCCCTTGCATGAGTTCGTTCCCCACGATTTGGCTGGCCAGCAGACCATGGCAGACGAGATGGGCGTATCCGTTGAGGAAATCCAACAGCGTGTGGCTTCCTTGGCAGAGAACAACCCGATGTTGGGTCACCGTGGCTGCCGTTTAGGTATCACCTTCCCCGAGATTACGGCTATGCAGACACGCGCTATCCTCTCCGCCGCTTGCGAACTCAAAAAAGAAGGCAAGAACCCGATGCCCGAAATCATGGTGCCGCTGATTGGTATCCTCTACGAGTTCAAGCAGCAGAAAGAGATTATCCAACGCGTTGCCAAAGAGGTATTTGCTGAGTAAGGCGTTGAGGTGGAGTTTGAGATTGGTACGATGATTGAGATTCCTCGTGCAGCCTTGACCGCAGACCGTATCGCTACCGAGGCACAGTACTTCTCCTTCGGTACCAACGACTTGACGCAGATGACCTTCGGCTATAGCCGCGACGATATCGCTTCCTTCTTGCCGGTATATCTCGAGAAGAAGATTCTGCAAGTGGATCCCTTCCAAGTGCTTGACCAGAATGGTGTAGGTCAACTCATCAAGATGGCAGTAGAGAAAGGCCGTGCTGTTCG
>CAMFEN010000018.1 GCA_945949375.1 uncultured Bacteroidales bacterium
GACGGCATCGGTCGCCTCTTCAACGAGGATGGTATGGGCTATATGTTCGACCGTGATACGGCGCAGGCTATCTCGACCGTGGCGCTATGCGTCATCCTGTTCTCAGGCGGCATGGATACGAAGATAGCGGATATCCGTCCGGTGATTGCGCCCGGTATTACGCTGGCAACGATTGGGGTGTTGCTAACCATGCTCATCACGGGCGTGATTATCTACTATGTTTTCGGTTGGCTCAATGCGGTAGCGACCATCACGCTGCCGATAGCGCTACTGATGGCGGCGACGATGTCGTCCACCGACAGTGCATCCGTGTTCTCCATCATGCGCACAAGCGGCATCTCGTTCAAGCACAACCTGCGTCCGCTATTGGAGTTGGAGTCGGGTGCCAACGACCCGATGGCGTATGTGCTGACCTCCACCCTGATAGGCGTGGCAACGGCTAAGATGGAGCCAACGGCTTTGCCTATTGTGCAGACCATCGTGGTGCAACTGGTCATGGGCGGCGTGCTGGGTTTTGCCTTCGGGAAAGCGGTCGTAACACTGATGCGCAAGGTGCAACTGAACAACGATTCGCTCTACCCGATCATGGTGCTCACCGCCTGCATCTTCATCTTCTCCATCACTTATTATCTACAAGGTAATCCGTATCTGGCGGTGTATGTAGGCGGGTTGATTATCGGCAACAGCAAGTTCACCAAGAAGCGGCAGACAAAGAGTTTCTTCGACGGACTGACATGGCTGAGCCAGTTGGTGATGTTCCTGATGTTGGGATTGCTTGTTCGTCCGCATGAGTTCTTGCAGTTGGAGGTATGGTTGCCATGTTTGATTATCAGTATCGTGATGGTATTTATTTCGCGTCCGCTTTCGGTATTCCTGTGTATGGCACCTTTCCGCAAGTATCATCTGCGCGACAAAGCGATGCTCAGTTGGGTCGGACTCAAGGGGGCTGTGCCGATCATCTTTGCCATCATGTGTATGTCGGAGAAGGTACCGCATAGCAACCTGATTTTCAATGTGGTCTTCCTCTGTACGCTGGTTTCGTTGCTGGCGCAAGGCACAACACTCGCAGCGATGGCAAAGAAACTGCGCTTGGCGGAACCGCCTATGCAGTTGCGCCGCTTAGAGCATTTCGACCTTGATTTGCCGGAAGAGATAGAGTCGTCCGCCACAGAGGTGGAGGTTACGGGCGAGATGTTGGTCAACGGCACGCGGCTGCTTGACATCGGTATCCCCCGCCAGACGCTGGTCATCATGGTGCGCCGCGGCGAAGATTTCTTCGTACCCACAGGACAATCGGAGTTGCAAGAAGGCGACCAACTGCTCGTCCTTACGGACAACGATGTCGAAGTAGCAAACCAATACAAGATGCAGGAAGCAGAGGAAGAAGCGCGGCACCTAAATATCTTCACCGATACGCTGGCATACATGAAACTAAAATGGTATCGCCTACGCAGACGTTATCATTTTTAATTTGACGTGCAAGCAAGGCAAGCTTTTAATACAAGAAGAAAGAGAAGGAGAAGAAAACCGCGAAAGAACAGCTAAATACAACACGAGCATAAATTAAGAGGGCATTGTCTCTGAGAAATCTCAGTTTCAATGCCCTCTTAATTCTTATAAAACAATTATTTTAATTATTAAATCCAGCGGACGTAGCAGAAGTCCATGCGGTGAGGCAGAAGGTCGTTCTGCGGATACATACGCAAGCCGAACTTCATGCCGCCGGCATAGTCGAACTGATAGGTCGTCTCGAAGAAGAGGTGTGTGCCCTCTGCTTTGACGAGTTTCAGCGGCTCTACCTCATACAACTTATCGTTGTTGTGGAGCGACGTGCGGATAGCCACGAGTTCTACGCCCAGTCCTTTGTCGTTGAGCGCGTGTGTGTCAAGTTCAACGGCTACGCGCACTTTCTCGCCGACGTTGGGTTGCGACATGTCGGGCATCTCTACCTTCACTACCTCAATCTCGTCCCAGTGGGCAGCCATGTTTTCTTTCCATGCAGCGATATCCTTAGCGGTAGCGTAGTGGTTAGCCGCAAGCAGGGCATGGCGCTTTGCCAACTTGTTGTAGAACTTGTTGAAGTAGTCGTCCATCATGCGCTTGGTCGTGAAGCGCGGTGTGATTTTGGTAACGGAGTTCTTGATAGTCTGTATCCACTCGGGCGAGTAGCCTTTGGAGTTCTTGGCATAGTACATCGGGATAATCTCGTTCTCCAGAATCTGGTATATGGTAGCAGCGTCAAGTTGGTCTTGGTGTGCTTGGTTCTCGTAAGTACGTTTGTCGGTGAGTGCCCATCCGGCACCCTTCACGTAACCTTCGTACCACCAACCGTCTAGCACGGAGAAGTTGAGCACACCGTTCATCTGCGCCTTCTCGCCGGAGGTTCCGGATGCCTCGAGCGGACGAGTCGGGGTGTTGAGCCAGATATCCACACCGCTGATGAGGCGTTTAGCAAGACGCATATCGTAGTTCTCGAGGAAGATAATCTTGCCAAGGAACTGCGGCATACGGCTGATTTCGATGATACGACGGATAAGTCCTTGTCCGCCGCCGTCTGCGGGGTGCGCCTTACCGGTGAAGAGGAACTGCACAGGGTAGTTGGGATTATTCACAATCTTATCCAGACGCTCGAGGTCGGTGAATAGCAGGTGTGCACGCTTGTAAGTAGCGAAGCGGCGTCCGAAGCCGATGATGAGGTTCTCTGCCTTCATCTCGTGGAGCGCGCGCACGATACGTGCGGGGTCGCCCTGACTCTTCATCCAGTCTTCTTGGAACTTCTCTTTGATATAGTCTATCAGTTTGTTCTTCAAGTTCATACGGGTAGCCCAGATATTCTCGTCGGGTATATCGTTGTAGGCTTTCCACATCTCAAGATTCGACTGATCGTTAATCCACTCAGCAGGGAAGGTCTTTTCATAGACTGCTTTCCACTCGCTTGCCGCCCAAGTAGGCATGTGTACGCCGTTGGTTACATAGTCCACATGCAACTCCTCGGGGTAGTAGCCAGGCCAAACGGGAGAGAACATCTTTTTGCTGACCTCTCCGTGGAGCCAGCTTACACCATTTGCCTCTTGGCATGTGTTGAGCGCGAAGACTGACATGGAGAACTTCTCGTTGTTGTCATCGGGGTTAGTACGGCCCAATCCGATGAGGTCGTGCCACTCGATGCCCAACTTGCCGGCATACTCGTTCATATACTTATAGAAGAGTCCCTCCTCGAAGTAGTCGTGCCCTGCGGGGACGGGAGTGTGGCATGTGTAGAGACCGCTGGCGCGCACCACTTCTTTTGCTTGGTTGAAGGTCAATCCTTCGCCTTGCACAAGGTCCACCATACGCTGCAAGCCCATGAGCGCAGCGTGCCCCTCGTTGCAGTGGTAAACGTCTTTCTTGATACCGAGTTTATTCAGCGCGAGCATACCGCCGATACCGAGCATAATCTCCTGCTTGATTCGATTCTCCCAGTCGCCTCCATAGAGTTGGTGGGTGATTTGACGGTCCCACTCGGAGTTCAACTCGTTGTCGGTGTCAAGGAGCAGCAGGTTGATTCGTCCTACTGCCACATTCCACAGGTAGGCATGCACAGTACGCCCGGGATAAGGTACGTCCACAATCAGGGGGCTGCCGTCAGGGTTTTTCATCTGCGTGATAGGCAGGTTGCTGAAGTTCTGCGCCTCGTAGTTCGCAATCTGCTGTCCTTCGGGCGACAGAGTCTGTGTGAAATAGCCGTAGCGATAGAGGAAGCCAATAGCGGTCATGTCCACGTTGCAGTCGGATGCCTCTTTCAGGTAGTCGCCGGCGAGCACACCGAGACCGCCAGAATAGATCTTGAGTACGTGGCTAAGTCCATACTCCATAGAGAAATAAGCGATAGATGGTTTCTTCTTGTCGCGCGGAGCATCCATATATTTACGGAAGTCGGAGTACACGCGGTCAAGTTGCTCCATGAAAGCGGTGTCGTTGCTCAGTTCTTTCATGCGCTCAAAACTAATTGTATTGAGCAGCATGATGGGGTTAGACTGCGCACGGTGCCATGCCTCGGTATCAATCTGACGGAAGAGGTTCTTCCCTTCAGAGTTCCATACCCACCAAAGGTTGTAGGCGAGTTCCTGCAATTTGTCAAGGTTTGCGGGCAACTTGGCACGCACGTTCACCTCTTTCCACTGAGGTTGATTCACATTACTTACTTTAACGTTCATGTCTATTATAATGTTGGTTTATAATCTTTTTAGATGAAAGATTAAGGACTCAAGATTAAAGACTAAATAGTTTTGACTCTGATACATTATAGACGTAAGGTAATACGTCTTTCGTAATACGTCTTTCATTCTTCATCTTTTATCTTTTATCCTCAATTTTTACACAAAAGCGGGTGCAAAGGTACGGAAAAAAAATGAGATATACAAATAAATGTACAAAAAATCATAAAAATGCAATAACGGATTTGCATAATTAAAAAAAAAGCCGTATCTTTGCGCTCGATTTCGGAAAGATGGCGGAGTGGTCGATCGCGGCGGTCTTGAAAACCGTTGACCTTCACGGGTCCGGGGGTTCGAATCCCTCTCTTTCCGCACAGATACAAAGAGGCTGTCTAACAACTCAAGTTAGGCAGTCTCTTTTTGCATGTGAATGTTGCTATAGAGGGTATTAATCACAGGGAGAAGAGGTAGTCAATGGCGGCGGCAATGGCTTGTGGGGAGGGGGTCTCGTCGGTAAGGGGGGCGCCTATCTGGCGGAGGAGCGTGAAACGGATGCCCGCGGCGGTATTCTTCTTGTCCTGCTGCATGAGGGCAAGGAGTTGGGATTGGTCTTTGCAGTTGCAGACAGGGCGACCGTAGTAACGGAGCATGACCTGCTCAAGTTGGCGGAGGACCTCGCGGAGAGAGAAAACATCCATGGTAAGACCCTCTAAATCTCCCTTAAAAAGAGACTTTGCAGCAGGCGGGGACGCCTGCACACCCGGGCAAGCAGACGAGATGGGGGTTCCCTCGGTATGCAGGATGCTGAGGTAGAGGGCGGCGACCATGCCCCAGACCACGCAGTAGCCGTGGGGCGCGGGGTGTCCGTTGGCGAGCATCTGCGCCTCGAGGGCGTGGCCTACGGTATGCCCAAGGTTGAGCGCACGGCGGAGCCCCTGCTCGTGGGGGTCGGCTTGAACTATGCGCGCTTTCACCGCTCGTGAGCGCGCGATGAGGGGCATGAGGGCTTGCACGCCTGCTTCCGTCTCGAGGTCGAGCCGGAGGAGTTGGTGCCAGTGGTCGGGGGTGTCGAGCAGAGCGTGCTTGAGCATCTCGCCGTAGCCGCTGAGCAGTTCGCGCGGAGGGAGGGAGACAATGAGAGAGGGTATGACGAGGGTATCGAGAGGCTGCGCATAGGTGCCGATGGCGTTCTTCATACCGACGTAGTCGAAGCCCGTCTTGCCGCCGGAGGCGGCATCAACCATGGCAAGGAGCGTGGTGGGGACATTGATATGGGGCATGCCGCGCTTGTAGGTGGAGGCAGCGAAGCCGCCGAGGTCGCAGATGACGCCGCCGCCGACGCAGACGAGGATATCGTCGCGCGTAGCGTGGTGGGAGAAGAGGAAGTGCCATATCTGCTCCACGGTGGCGAGGGTCTTATGCTGCTCGCCATCGGGTATCTCTAAACGCGGACTATCTGCCCACGGCTGGTAGGCAAACGCTTTATGACAGAAGTGCCATATAGAAGAAGTGGTAAGTACGAAATAGTTCGGTAACATATTTTAGGACATATCAAGAAAAATTCATGCAGGCAAAGATATACATATCGCCCTTCGCTCGTCGTTCGCTCAACCTTCGCTCGCCCTTCGCTCGCTCTTCGCTCAACAGTTTTATCAAATTGCCAATATCTTTTCAGGGCGGCAAAGGTACAAAGATTAATTGAGATATGCAAGCAAAAAGGGCGTTTTCGGGCGAATATGGGCAGTTTTTGAGGCTTGTTTTTGCTCAATTCATTTTTTTTGCGTATCTTTGCCGCCAAATTTAATCCTTTTCACCATGAGAGTAATCAATTTGTCGGAGCGTAACTCGCTCTTGAATCAGTATCTGAAAGAGATACGCAGTGTGGATATTCAGCACGACAGCCTTCGTTTTCGCCGCAACATTGAGCGCATAGGCGAGGTGATGGCAGTGGAGGTGAGCCGCGAGTTCACCTACGCGCCGGAGCAGGTGCAGACGCCGTTAGGTGTGGCGGAGGTGCAGGTGCCGACCGATAAGGTGGTGCTGGCGACGGTGCTCCGCGCAGGGTTGCCGCTGCACCAAGGATTCCTCAACATGTTCGACCGCGCGGAGAACGCCTTTCTGAGCGCATACCGCCGCTGGGGGCGCAACCGCTACGGCGAGGAGGAGATAGAGATTGTAGCAGAGTATCTGGCTGCTCCGCAGCTGGAGGGCAAGACGCTGATGCTGGTGGACCCGATGCTGGCAACGGGCATGTCGATGGAGGTGGCATACCGCGCGCTGCTGAGCCACGGCACCCCCGCAGCGACTCACCTATGCTGCACCATCGGCACAACGCAAGCCGTTCAGTATCTGCAAGATACGCTGGGTGACCAACCGAACATCACCCTCTGGTGCGCCGCCATCGACCCCACGCTCAACGAGCATAAGTACATCGTGCCGGGCTTGGGAGACGCAGGCGATTTATGCTTCGGGGAGAAACTGTGATTAGTGGGCAGTGGTTAGTGGGCAGAAATATGTGTGGTATATCCCCGCGGGAGTAGTGGCAATAGCGATTGCCCTACTCTCGCTTTGGGAGCACCCTACCCTGCCGCCGCTGGTGTTGCGGTGGAGCGACAAGACATGGCATACGCTGATGTATGTGGTGCAGGCGGTGGCGCTATTGCTACCCGTGCTGGCTCTCGGGGGCGCAAAGCGCGCGGGGCTGTGGAAGAGATACGCGTGGGCGTGGCTGCTGACGGTGGGCTACGGCGGACTGATGGAGGTGCTGCAAGCCACATGCACCCGCACGCGGACAGGCGACTGGATAGACCTTGTGGCAGATATCGTCGGCGCGACTATCGGACTGGTTTTGGTGGGGGTATACCGCTTGATGAGAAGGCGTTTTTCCACTTGTAGATAGGTTTGTATGTTACTTTATCAGATTGCTTTTAGTTTGTTGTTTGAGAAACGGAATCGTATTGCGCTGCAATGGTTAGAGCAATACGGTTCTGCGGTGGAGGCGTGGAAGCACCTGACGGAGAAAGGGATGGGCGATGCCATGGCGCGGGCAGAGAAAGAGTTGGCGTTTGTGGAGAAGCACCATATCAGCACCTATTGGTGCCAAGACGAGGAGTATCCTTATCGCTTGCGGCAGTGCCCCGACCGACCGCTGCTGCTCTTCGGGAAAGGCAACCTGCGGGTAAACGAGGGGAAGATGGTATCGATAGTGGGGACACGGAATGCGACCGAGCGTGGCAAAGAACTGACGCGGCAGTTGGTGCTCGACTTGGCGCAAAGGGTGCCAAACCTGACTATTATCAGCGGGTTAGCCTACGGCATCGATGTGGCGGCACACCGCGCTGCTATTGAGGCGGGTATCCCCACCATCATCGTCCCCGGGCATGGGCTGGATAGGATTTACCCTGCGTTGCATCGGAATGTGGCGGTGGCGGTGCTGGAGCATGGCGGCCTGCTGACGGAGTATGTGAGCGGCACGCGACCCGACCCGTGGCATTTCGTGGCGCGAGACCGGATTATCGCGGGGTTGGCAGACGCGGTGGTTGTGGTGGAGTCCAAAGCCAAAGGCGGTGCTCTCATCACGGCGCAGATGGCGTTGGACTACGACCGCGAGCTGTTTGCCTGCCCGGGGAGACCGGCGGACGAGCAATCGCAGGGCTGCAACAACCTGATTCGCAAGCAGAAAGCGCAACTCATCACCTGCGCAGACGACCTGATAGAAGCCATGGACTGGGCGGCAGCCGCAGCGCCCGTGCAGACAGAGATAGTGGAGTTCTCAACAACGCTGACGGATGTGCAGCGCACGCTGCTCGATAAGTTGCACGAGCAAGAGGACGGACTGCATATCAACATGATTGTGATGGAGACGGGCATGGACTACGCGCAGGTGGCGAACGAACTGATGATGATGGAGATGGAAGGATTAGTCAAATCGCTACCCGGGGGAATGGTAAGGGCGGTGAAGTAATTATGAATTATGAAAAAATCGTTCCCGACCGGTAGGGATAGAATTATGAGTGCCCAGACTCTGAGTTTTAACATTAATTTCCATGAATTTATCGTTAATTTCTCAAAAAAAATATTTTGGATAATTTGTGGGCAATTTGCGGTAATTGATGTTCAATAAAATGAATGATGAGGGCATCGTCGAAGCACCGAACAGATTACCGCCAAAGCACCGAACGAGATCGAGGAAATCAGCACTTTTGTGCTGTTTTTTTATTTATTGGGTCGTATCATGTGTTTTAGCGGCTGGATACCGAGCATACCTTCCCGCCCCTTACCTCGATGTCCAGGGCATCGCTTCACTCCCTCCTTACAGGAGAGGCGGGGAAGCTAAAATAACCAAAATGATGCGGTTTTTGCGAAAATTGCAAAAAAAACGGGGAAATCTTGCTTTTTTCAAAAAAAAGTCGTAATTTTGCAGCCGATTTTGGAAAAGATTAATCTTATTATTCTAAGACGATATGAACGCAATTCTTAAAAACTTAGGCGTAATCATCCTTCTGTTGGGTGTGGCTTTCTTGGTGGTTTACAACTTCGCTACGCAGCAAAACTGGCTATTAGTAGCAGGTTTAGCAACCGAGTTGGCAGGTATTCTGACCTACGTCGTAGTAAACAAATTCGTTGAGTAATCGCGCTTTATGAGCGAGAATGCCTTCAATGATTCAGTGAAGTATCACTTGACGGGCATGTACCAAGATTGGTTCTTGGATTATGCTTCGTATGTGATATTAGAGCGAGCCGTCCCCGCAATAGAGGACGGCTTGAAGCCTGTGCAACGCCGTATCCTGCATGCGATGAAGTGCGTGGACGACGGGAAGATGAACAAGGTGGCGAACATCGTGGGACAGACCATGCAGTACCACCCGCACGGCGACGCGAGCATTGGAGACGCACTCGTACAATTAGGGCAGAAAGACCTGCTGATAGACTGTCAGGGAAACTGGGGGAATATCCTCACGGGCGACGGCGCGGCCGCTCCGCGATATATCGAGGCGCGACTGAGCAAGTTCGCGCTCGACACGGTGTTTAACCCAAAGACGACACACTGGATGTTGTCATACGACGGTCGTAAGAAAGAGCCTATCCACCTGCCGATAAAGTTCCCGCTGCTGCTGGCGCAAGGCGTGGAGGGGATTGCCGTAGGTCTGAACTCGAAGATACTGCCGCATAACTTTTGCGAGATATGCGATGCTGCGCTGGCGTATCTGCGTGGGGAGGAGTTTGTGCTCTATCCCGATTTTCCGACGGGTGGCGAGATAGACGTGAGTCGATACAACGACGGTGAGCGCGGGGGCACGGTGAAGATTCGGGCGAAGATACAGAAAGCAGACGACAACAAGACACTGATAATCACGGAGATACCCTACGGCACCACGACCACAAAGATTATCGAGACCATCCTGCGGGCAAATCAGAAAGGGAAGATAAAGATTCGCAAGGTGGATGACTTCACGGCGGATACCGCGCGGATTGTAGTGCAGTTGGCACCCGGCTCTTCGTCGGACAAAGCGATAGACGCGCTGTATGCGTTTACCGACTGCGAGGTGAACATCTCGCCAAACTGCTGCGTGGTGCAGAACAAGAAGCCGATATTCACCACGGTGAGCAACCTGCTCAGGATGTCGGTGGACAACACAATGGCGTTGCTCAAATGGGAGTTGGAGATAGAGAAAGCCGAGCTGGAGGAGAAATACTTCTACACCTCATTAGAGAAGATATTTATTGAGAACCGAATCTATAAGGAAGAGGGCTACGAGACGGCGCCGAACAAGGAGAAGTTGATTGCGTTTGTGGACAAAGCCTTGACGCCGTGGAAAGCGCAACTGATACGCGAGGTAAGGCAAGAGGATATCGAGAAACTGTTTGAGATACGGATGATTCGTATCACGAAGTTCGACTCGAAGAAGGCGGATGAGTTGATGCGCGACCTCGAGAAGCAGATAAAAGCCTGTCAGAAGCACTTGGCGCACCTGACGGAATACACGATAGAGTGGTTCGAGATGTTGCGCAAGAAATACGGGGAGAAATACCCGCGCAGGACGGAGGTGCGGAACTTCGCGAACATCAATGTGAAGACCGTGGTAGAAGCCAACGAGAAACTCTATATCAACCGCGCGGAGGGCTTTGTGGGGACAGGACTGAAGAAAGACGAGTTCCTATGCAACTGCTCGGATATAGACGACATCATCGTATTCCACAAAGACGGAAAATACAAGGTGATGCGCGTGGCAGAGAAACTGTTCATCGGCACGGATATCCTGCATATTGCCATCTTCAAGCGCAACGACGACCGGACGATATACAATGTGGTGTATCGCGACGGGAAAGGCGGGGTGTATTTCATGAAGCGCTTCTCGGTTACGGGTGTGTCACGCGACAAAGAGTACGACCTGACGCAAGGCAAGGCGGGGAGCAAGGTGGTGTATTTCACCGCAAACCCGAACGGCGAGGCGGAGGTGATTCGTATTCAACTCAAACCTGCGTTGCACCTAAAAAAGATGGAGGTGTGCAAAGACCTGAGCGAGTTGGCGGTGAAGAGCCGCACGGCACGAGGCAATGTGCTGACGAAGTTTGAGGTGAAGAGCATCACGCTCAAGCAGAAAGGGCACTCGACGTTAGGCGGACGCAAGGTATGGTTCGACCCCGATGTGCTACGTATCAACTACGACGGGCAGGGGAACTACCTCGGCGAGTTCTGGGACGAAGACCGCATATTAGTGATTACCACCACGGGCGATTACTACCTGACAACCTTCGACCTGACAGCGCACTTCGACCAAAACATCCTGCGCATAGAGAAGTTCAACGCGGAGAAAGTGTGGACGCTGGCGTTGTGGAATGCGGACTTAGGGTATTACTACGCAAAGCGGTTTGCCTTCGATGCGACTTTGAAGTCGCAGAACATGCTGGGTGAGAACAAGGAGTCGCGTATCGTGCTGCTGACCGACCGCGAGGAGCCCGTCTTCCGCTTGGTATTCACCGATGAAACGCGCGAGCCGCAGGAGATAGCGATGGCGGAGTTTATCGACGAGAAGTCGCCAAAGGCGAAGGGAAAGCGACTCTCCACCTTGGAAATCAGCCGAATAGAGGATATCACGCCGGAGCCTGAACCTGAAGCAGAGGAAGACTCCATCGGAGAAGAGACCGAAGGGGAAGAGAGGAATGCCGGCGATTCTGCGTTTGC
>CAMFEN010000019.1 GCA_945949375.1 uncultured Bacteroidales bacterium
CTCATGCCGCCGCTCTGCACCGTCGGCTACGGCATCGCGAGTTGGAATTGGCACTATGCTTTCGGGGCGTTGTATCTCTTCCTCATCAATAGCATCCTCATCGCCTTGGCGACTTTCCTGACGGTGAAGTACCTGCACTACCCCGTGGTGGAGGAGCAGTCCACGAACGGCAAACGGCGCGCGTGGTCTATCGCGCTGGTGGTGGCAGTGCTGGTAGTGCCGAGCGTGATGAGCGCCATCTCTGTGGTACGCGAGAACCAGTTTGCGAGCCACGCCAAGGCATTTATTGCGGCGAACAAGACCATCGGGACGAGTTACGTCTATCAGACAGAGGTGAAGCCCTCGCAGGGGCAGATAGAGTTCTTCTTGGCAGGCGAGGCGCTGACGGATGCCGACCGCAAGTTGTTCTACGCCGCTGCGTTGAACGCGGGCTTCGATTCCACGGCGATCGTACTGCACGAGGATGCGCTGACGCGCGATGACAGTGACCTGAGGCAAGACCAATTGGTGCGCGACCTGTTTGCCTCGAAAGACGAGCAGATAGCCGCTTATCAGCAGCAAATCACAGAGTTACGCACGCAGTTGGCAGCCGCAGAGGTAACGATTCAGCAGGTGCAGAAGCGCCCTACCCTACCCACGCAGCAACTGACGGAGGAGATAAAAGCGCAATACCCGCAAGTGGCGCAAGTAACATTGGCAGAGGGGGAACTTATGGTAAGTACAGACAGCAGCAGCGTGCTGCAACCCGTAACCATTGTCAGCCTGCAACTGCACTCGAAGAAGCGACTGCAACAGGCAGACAGAGAAAAAATGGAGGAATGGTTACGCGTGCGCTTGAAAAGCGACCACGTGGACTTGATAGTCCGATAAAAAATTAGGAATTGTCCGGGTGCGCAGGCATCCCGCCTGCTTGAAAAATTTGAAAATGAAAAATTTGAAAATTTGAAAATTGAGATAACATGTTGAGCAAGGGTAAAGTATTTGATTACTCGTTTCTTGCCATGGGGTTGCTTGTGCAAATCATTACCTATTGCATTGCGCCGAGCGGCGTGTGGTCGCTCGTGAGCGGACTGTGCGGCATCTTCTCCGTGGTGCTTTGCGCGCAAGGCAATATCCTCTACTATATCTTCGGCTTTGCGCAGGTCATCACCTACACTTACCTCTGCGTTTTGGAGCATTTCTATGCCGAGATAGCGATGAACGTGTTCTATTTCGTTACGATGATTTACGGTGTGTTTGTATGGCGTCGCCAACTCAATACCGGCTCGGAGGAGAAGCACAAAGTGCAGACGCTCCAACTGCGCCGCAAGAGCTTTGTATGGCTGTCGGTGGTATGCGCCTTGCTGTCGGCATTGTGCGGGTGGCTGCTGAGCCGTTACACCGACGACCCGCAGCCGTACCTCGATGCGTTCACCACGGTGCCTGCCCTCTTTGCGCAGATACTGATGATATTGGTTTATCGCGAGCAGTGGTATCTATGGATGGTGGTCAATGTGCTGGCGTTCTTCATGTGGTTGAAAGCAGGCGACTACTGCATCGCCGTGCAATACCTCTTCTGGTGCGCCAACTGCGTCTATGGCTACTACCACTGGACGAAAGCACTGAAAGGATAAAGGATAAAAGACTAATTACATAAGTGTATCATTTATGCCCAACGAAAGCAATATTATTATTTACAACACACTTGACGGCAAAGCAAGTGTAACATTATATGCCAAAGATGGCAGTGTGTGGATGAACCAAACCCAATTGGCAGAACTTTTTGACACCTCTGTGCCAAATATCAGTATGCATACATCTAATATACTGAAAGAAAAAGAGTTAGATGCAGATTCAGTTATTAAGTTTTACTTAACTACTGCCTCCGATGGCAAGCAGTATAATGTGGCTTTCTACTCGCTGGACATGATTTTGGGTCAAATAGTAAATAGTCAAATAGTCAAATAACCCATGCCTACTCCCTATCTGCTTATAGAGCACTTGACCAAGTCGGTTGGTTCGAAGGTGCTGTTTGAGGACATCTCGTTTGCTGTGAATGAGGGTCAGCGTATTGCGCTGATTGCTCGTAACGGAATAGGCAAATCTACGCTGCTGGATATCATCGCGGGCAAGACGGATTACGACGAAGGCAAAATCACTTTTCGCAACGACCTGAAGATAGGCTACCTGCCGCAGTCTTCCTCGGGTGCGCAGGCGTCCCCGCCTGCTGAAAAAACTGCCTTGAAGTACACCCAACTCCTCACCCAACTCGGCATTACCGACATCGACAGCAAGCCTTTCGAGCAGCGCTCCGGCGGTCAGCAGAAGCGTATCGCGCTGGCGCAGGTGCTGGCGCAGGAGCCGGACTTCCTCATGCTGGATGAGCCTACCAACCACCTTGACCTCGACATGGTTATCTGGCTGGAGGAGTACTTGCGCAAGGCGCGTATCACGCTGCTGCTCGTTACCCACGACCGCTATTTCCTTGACCGCGTATGCTCCGACATCCTCGAACTCGACCAGAACCAACTATATGCCTACCACGGCAACTACGCCTACTACCTTGAGAAGCGCGCCGAGCGTATCGAGGCGCAGAATGCCGAGACGGATAAGTTTCGCAACCTCTACCGCACGGAGTTAGACTGGATGCGCCGCATGCCGCAAGCCCGCGCCCACAAAGCGCAATACCGCATCGACAACTTCTACGAGATAGAGAAGAAAGCCAAGCGGAGCATCCAAGAGACGGACATCCGCTTGCAGGTGAAGTCGTCGTATATCGGCAACAAAATCTTCGAGGCGCACGAGGTGAGCAAGTGCTTTGGCGACCTGCATATCCTGCGCGGTTTCTCGTATGTGTTTGCGCGCTACGAGAAAGTGGGCATTATCGGTAATAACGGCACGGGCAAGTCCACTTTCCTGCGCCTGCTCTTGGGCGAGTTGCAGCCCGACAGTGGACACTTTGACATCGGCACCACCGTCCGTTTCGGCTACTACCGCCAGCAGGGACTGCCGTTCGACGAGGGCAAGAAAGTGATAGACATCGTCCGCGACATCGCCGAGACCATCGACCTTGGCAATGGCGACCGCCTGACGGCGAGCCAGTTCTTGCAGCATTTCCTCTTCTCGCCGTCGCAGCAGTACGACTATGTCTCCAAACTGTCGGGCGGAGAGCGTCAGCGTCTGCACCTGTGCACGGTGCTGATGCGCAATCCTAATTTCCTGATTTTGGATGAGCCGACCAACGACCTTGATATCCCCACGCTGCAAGTGTTGGAGGAGTACCTGCGTGGTTTCAAGGGTTGCCTTATCGTGGTGAGCCACGACCGCTATTTCATGGACCGCGTGGTGGACCATCTGTTTGTCTTCCACGGCGATGGCATCATCAAGGACTTCCCCGGCAACTACACGCAGTGGCGCGCGTCAACTTGCCCGGGTGCGCCCCGACCCGTCGGGGCTATCAAGGAGGTGCGGTCTCCAGGCCGCACCACAGAGAAAACAACCTGTCCGGGTGCGCAGGCGTCCCCGCCTGCTACAAAGTCTCCCTTTAAGGGAGATTTAGAGGGTCCGGAGGGTCTTGAGGGGCAGGGGGTCTCGGGGTCTCGTCCGCGCAAACTGTCTTATAAGGAGCAGCGTGAGTTAGCGCAGTTGGAGCAGCAGATGCCGCAGTTGGAGGAGGAGAAAGCGGCTTTGGAGCAGCAACTCTCCGGCGGCTTGACCGACCCGCAGGCGATAGCCGAAGCCTCCGCCCGCTACGAGCAGGTGCAGCGCGCGCTCGACGAAGCCGAACTACGCTGGCTCGAACTCAACGAATGAGAAAACACGCAACAAGAAAGAGGAGTTCGCTTTCGCGTTCCCCTCTTGAATGTTTACACATCGGAATAAAATCCTTATTGTGTATGTCTTGAAATTTTGTGCTGCAAAAGTACAATATTTTTTTTGAGTACGCAAATATCTTAACTGTTTTTTTGTGAAAATTTGCGTATTTCAACAAAAATAGGTAAATTTGCGGCGTTATTTCTCGTGATTCGCATAATCTAACCATCAAAATAGCAACGCAAATGGCAACGAACAAAGAGACCATAGAGAATGGTAGCAGGAAAGTTCTCGGATTGGATTTGGGTGTAGGGTCAATAGGCTGGGCACTCATTGAGGAGCAAGACGGACAATTGCGTCAGATAGTGGGTATGGGTAGCCGTATCGTACCCATTGAGTCAACCGATGTGGATAAGTTTTCCAAAGGTCAGGCAATCACTATCAATGCCGACCGTACGGCTCGCCGCACAGCGCGCAAGGGGCTAAATCGCTATCAGCAGCGTCGTGCTGCGCTGACGGAGCGGTTGCGGGCAAAGGGTATGTTACCCGATTTTCAAGCAGAGCGCCAGATTGGTTTATGGGAGTTGCGCAGCAACGCCGCCACGCCCGGGTGTCAATTATCGCTGCAGCAGATAGGTCGCGTGCTATACCATTTGAATCAGAAGCGCGGCTACAAGCATAGCAAAGCCGACGAAGGAGGCGACAAGAAGCAAACGGACTATGTAGAAAAAGTAAACAGCCGCTATGCTACGCTAAAAGAGGAGGGGTTGACTATCGGGCAGCATATGTATCAGCAGTTGGTTGCTTCTGCGGTGATGCGTCCGAGCGGTCCTTACTATACTTTCCGCGTCAAGGGTGAGGTGTATCCTCGCGCTGCCTATATGGAGGAGTTTGACCGTATCATGGAGGTGCAGAAAGCGTTTTATCCCGATGTATTGACCGACGAATGGATAGCGGAGGTGCGCAACCGCGTGATATTCTACCAGCGTCCTCTGAAATCGTGCAAACATTTGGTAAGCCTGTGTGAGTTTGAATCCAAGCCGTTCACTATCCCTGCTACGGGCAAGGTGATAACGATAGGTCCGAAATGCGCTCCTCGCACGTCTCCTCTTGCGCAACTATGCGCAGCATGGGAGGCGGTAAACAACATCGAACTGACTAATCAGGAGATGGAAAAGTATCCCATCACTGTCGCCGAACGGCAGGCGATGGTGGAGCATTTGTGCACCCACGACAAACTGAGCATAAAAGACGTGCAGAAGATATTGGGCTTGCCTGCCAAGTCGGAGTGGAAGGGGACGAAGCAACTGGATAAGGGGATAAAAGGCAACAGCACGCTCTTGCAGTTGCGCAAAGCCTTGGAGGGCTTGGAAAAAGGAAAGATAGACGACTTGTTAGCACAGGACTTGCCTATCCAATCGGTTGATATGGTGGATGAGGTTACGGGCGAGGTGCTTACGCGAACGCAGATAGCGCCTTCGGCAGAAGACAGCACGCTCTACCGCTTGTGGCATAGTATCTACTCGATACACGATGAGGGGGAACTGCGGCATACCTTGCAAAAGACCTTCGATATCCATGATGAAAGCGCCTTGGATGCCCTATGCAAGATAGACTTTGTGAAACCCGGCTACTCCAACAAGTCGCATAAGTTCATCCGCAAGATACTGCCTTACCTGATGGAGGGCATGAAGTACAGCGAGGCATGCGAGGCAGTGGCTGTGAACCACTCCAACAGCCAAACCGCAGCCGAGCGCGACAGCCGGATGCTGCTGTCTCAGATACCCTTGATAAAGAAGGGCGAACTGAGGCAACCGCTTGTGGAGAAGATTCTCAATCAGATGATAAACGTGGTCAATGCGCTGCGCGCCGAGTACGGCGAGATAGACGAGGTGCATGTGGAATTGGCGCGCAAACTGAAGCAGAGCCAAAGCGAGCGGGAGACTGACGACAAACGCAATAGCGAGAACGAGAAGAGGAATAAGGAGGTAGCCGATAGAATAAAGGAGGAGTATGGCTTGACGCCTACCCGCGCGCGTATCCTCAAGTATAAGTTGTGGGAAGAAAGCGAGCATAAGTGCTTCTATTGCGAAAAAGGTATCTCTGCCGCCGAAGTATTGAATGGCTCCGATGGGGAGATAGAGCATATCATTCCGCAGAGCGTGCTGTTTGACGACAGTTTCAGCAACAAGGTGCTTGCCTGCCGCGCTTGCAACCAAGCCAAAGGCAACCGGACTGCTCGAGAGTTTATGGAGAAGAAGTCTGCCGGCGAATATGAAGCCTACCTGCAGCGGGTAGAGCGGCTGCACAACGGCGGCAAGAAGGACGGCAAGAAGGACGGCAAGATTAGTGACCCCAAATATCAGCACCTGCTATGGCGGACGGAGGATATTCCTTCGGATTTCATCGACCGCCAACTGCGTCAGAGCCAGTACATCTCCCGCAAGGCGATGGAGATACTGCAACAGAGCATTCGTCTTGTGAGCGCCACGAGCGGCAGTGTTACGGACTTTCTACGCCATACATGGGGCTACGACGAGATATTGCATACCCTGAATTTCCCTCGCTACCAAGCGGCGGAGATGACTGCGGTAGTGCGCACGAAGAGCGGACGGGAGGAGGAGCGCATCAAGGATTGGAGCAAGCGTATTGACCACCGCCACCATGCCATAGATGCCTTGACGATAGCCCTCACGAAGCCCTACTACATACAGAAACTGAATAGGCTGAAGGCTTCGCACGAGGAGATGATTGCCGTGGTGCGCCAACAAGATTACCATTGGGATGCGGAATATTCTTTGGTGGAGAAGTGGCTGCTGTCGCAGCCGCATTTCAGCACCCAAGAAGTGCTGGAGAAGGTGGATGGCATCTTGGTATCATTCCGTGCGGGAAAGAAGGTAACCTCTCCCGGGAAGCGCTATGTGCACAGAAACGGCAAGCGCGTCTTGGTGCAGCAAGGCTTGCTCGTGCCGAGGGGGGCACTGACCGAGGAGACTATCTATGGAAAGTTAGGCGACCAATATGTGGTGAAGTATCCTTTGACGCACCCGTCTTTTAAGGTAAAGAATATCGTTGATCCCACCATCAAGCGCTTGGTAGAAGAGCGGTTGGCATCCTGTGGAGGCAATGCCAAAAATGCGTTTGCAGATGTATTGAAGTCCGCAGATGGTATGGTAATCAAATCCGTCCGTTGCTATACGGGCTTGAAAGAAAGTTCTGTGGTGGTGATAAGCAGGGACAAGGAGGGGCAGCCTATCGGCTATGCC
Source organism: uncultured Bacteroidales bacterium (assembly GCA_945949375.1). GTDB lineage: Bacteria > Bacteroidota > Bacteroidia > Bacteroidales > Paludibacteraceae > Colicola. Next base: position 7,059 of record CAMFEN010000019.1, read on the forward strand.
AAACTCGGAAACAACCACCATATTGCCGTCTACCGCGATAAGGAAGGTAAACCGCATGATTTGCCAGTTAGTTTCTGGCAAGCCGTAGAACGCAAGCGATACGGGTTGCCCGTAGTCGTAGAGCAGCCGCAAGCGCTATGGAGCGATTTGCTGGATAGGGAGGACATTCCGCAAGCCGTTTTGGAAAGCCTGCCGCACGACGATTGGGAGTTCGTGCTGTCGATGCAGCAAAACGAGATGTTTATCTTGGGCTTGGATGATTGCGAGTTTGAGACGGCGATGCAGGAGAAGGATTATCGAACGCTGAACAAATATCTCTATCGCGTGCAAAAGATAGCACATAATGATTATTTTTTCCGCTATCATACCGAAACAAAGGTAGATGATAAATACGAAGGTAAATTGGATATGGGAAAAAGCCAAGCAATGGGGAAACTGAAACGATTACAAAGTTTAGGTGCTTTAATTGCCCAACATCCTCATAAAGTGCATATCAATATATTAGGCGAGATAACGGTATGATAAAGCGTGTGCTATGTTTCTCTCACCCTGCCTACCTGAGTGTGCGGCTCAAGCAGTTGGTGGTCAAACTGCCGGAGGTGGAGCATGCTCCCAACTTGCCTGCTATCGTTAAGGAAGAGAGTGTGCGCACTATCCCGATAGAGGATATCGGCGTAGTGGTATTAGATAATCCGCAAATCACTATCACGCAGGCAGTTATGGATGCATTGCTCGCCAATAATTGTGCCTTGATTACCTGCGATGAGAAACACCATCCCGTGGGGCTACACCTACCTTTGGACGGGCATACCCTGCAAAATGAGTTGTTTCGCAAGCAGATAGATGCCTCCGAGCCGCTCAAGAAGCAAATGTGGCAGCAGACGGTCGCCTGCAAGATTGCAGGGCAGGCACACATGCTGCGTGCACAGCAGATAGATTGTCCGAACATGAAGGCATGGGCGCAGCAGGTGCGTTCCGGCGATGCAGATAACTTAGAAGGACGGGCTGCGGCTTTCTATTGGAAGAACCTTTTCCATGACCCCGACTTCACACGGGGGCAAGAGGGTATGCCGCCTAACAACCTGCTCAATTACGGATATGCGATCGTGCGTGCGATGATGGCTCGCTCGCTGGTGGCTGCGGGCTTGTTGCCGACATTGGGTATTCATCACCACAATCGATACAATGCCTACTGCCTTGCCGACGACATCATGGAGCCGTATCGCCCGTTGGTGGATATGCTGGTGGTGGATATCATGCAGAAGCGCGAGGACATATCCACGCTGAGCATAGAGATAAAGCGCGACCTCTTGTCGCTATCCACTATGGATGTGCAGATTGGCGGAAAGCGTAGTCCGATGATGATAGCCATGCAGACCACCGCTACGAGTGTGCAGAAGTGTTTCACAGGCGAGGCGCGCAAAATCATTTATCCGGAATGGTAAGCAACGCACGCTTTAGCGAATATCGAATCATGTGGGTATTGGTGTTTTTTGATTTGCCCACCGACACGAAAAAGGCGCGTAGGGAATATGCCCTTTTTCGGAAGCAACTGCTGCAAGATGGTTTTACGATGTTTCAGTTTTCTATGTATGTACGCCACTGCCCGAGTGCGGAGAATGCGGATGTACATATCAAGCGCGTAAAGCGGATTTTGCCGCCTGAGGGCGATATTGGCATAATGCGTATCACGGATAAGCAGTTTGCAGATATGGAGATTTTCTCTTGCCGCCGAATCCGCCCTACGCAGATTCCTTCCCAACAGTTGGAACTATTTTGATAGAGAAGAGACACGATGTACAAATTGAAATCAATATAGAACTCAAATAATAGGTCTATATACAAAAAATGCAGCCCCCAAAAGGCTGCATTTTTTAATTCTATAACACATCGCAAGTTGCTGATTATCATCAAGTTCTAAACAATAAGTTGTTATAGAACTATTAGATTACAAAATTTCAAAGACATACACAACTTTCGGACTATGAACAACCCGCGCTTCGCAGTTGTTATAGAACTATTAGATTACAAAATTTCAAAGACATACACAACCTATCGCCGGCGCATTGGTCAACTTGATACGTTGTTATAGAACTATTAGATTACAAAATTTCAAAGACATACACAACCTTTGTTTCCTTGCTCTGCGGTCGTGTATGGTTGTTATAGAACTATTAGATTACAAAATTTCAAAGACATACACAACCAACAGAGTTTTACAAGTTCCTTTCAGATGGTTGTTATAGAACTATTAGATTACAAAATTTCAAAGACATACACAACTGACCACCCTTGACAAACTGCAAGAAGCCAGTTGTTATAGAACTATTAGATTACAAAATTTCAAAGACATACACAACATCCTAAACATCGTCCTCGCCTATCTCAAAGTTGTTATAGAACTATTAGATTACAAAATTTCAAAGACATACACAACAGGATGTAATATATACATACGCGCTTGGTTGTTGTTATAGAACTATTAGATTACAAAATTTCAAAGACATACACAACTATTGAACTTTTAGGTATTAAAGATTACTGTTGTTATAGAACTATTAGATTACAAAATTTCAAAGACATACACAACTAGCGAGATTGCTTCCTCGGAATTTTCCAAGTTGTTATAGAACTATTAGATTACAAAATTTCAAAGACATACACAACGCGCAGAGTGGTGAGAAGAAATGAAGGATAGTTGTTATAGAACTATTAGATTACAAAATTTCAAAGACATACACAACCGGTGCGCCGAGTATGAGTATGCGTTTAGGTTGTTATAGAACTATTAGATTACAAAATTTCAAAGACATACACAACAAACGTGATACGCTTTTCCCTTCCTTTCGGGTTGTTATAGAACTATTAGATTACAAAATTTCAAAGACATACACAACTGTGTGTTATAGTGATAAAATAATGAAACCGTTGTTATAGAACTATTAGATTACAAAATTTCAAAGACATACACAACAACTCGTTGCAAGGGTTGATAACGCCGTTTGTTGTTATAGAACTATTAGATTACAAAATTTCAAAGACATACACAACCTGTAACCCTGACCAAAGTGCCTGCGTCGTGTTGTTATAGAACTATTAGATTACAAAATTTCAAAGACATACACAACACGTGGGCAGCACGAAGGCAAAAGAGTATAGTTGTTATAGAACTATTAGATTACAAAATTTCAAAGACATACACAACTACCTACGCAGAACTTAAAGCCCTCAAGGGGTTGTTATAGAACTATTAGATTACAAAATTTCAAAGACATACACAACGCGACTCCGCCATCGGCAGATAGACCTTCCGTTGTTATAGAACTATTAGATTACAAAATTTCAAAGACATACACAACCTTGTAATTGTCGCTTGTAGTTTTCATCGCGTTGTTATAGAACTATTAGATTACAAAATTTCAAAGACAAAGAGAGTCTATTTCAAAAAGATGCTGCAAAGGTACTACTTTTTTTTGAAATATGCAAATGAATACTAAATGTTAATGTTGCAAGTGTTGCAAAAGACCCTCTAAATCTCCCTTAAAGGGAGACTTTGGGTTCTCCCCTTAAAGGGGGATATAGAGGTGGTCTGCCCGGGGACGCAGGCAGGGACGGACTGGTAGCAGGCGGGGACGCCGGAATTTGACAAATTGACAATTTACAATCTGACCTGATTAGCAGGCGGGGACGCCTGCGTACCCGGACAGGCGGTTGCAAAGGTACTACTTTTTTTTTTGA